>JANNVF010000313.1:0-2266 GCA_031414315.1 Hyphomonadaceae bacterium
ATCGACGCAGAACGCGGATGCCGGCGAGGCGGCGGTCGGGGGGCGCGCGCGCGCGGTGTGACGTCCCGCGAGATGCAGGCGCCGCGGCGCCATGATACGCAGCGCTGCGGCGAACGGCTCAAGCATGGCCTCGATGCCGCAGTCCGGATCGGAGAGCGCGATGGCGCCGGTGTGCACGACGTTGATCGTGTCCCCAGGCAGCGACGCTGGCGCGACCGGCGGTGGCGCGCCATGCGGCACCACCTGGGCGTTGCGCGCGCCCAGCGCCGTCAGTTCCGCCGCGATGACCGGATCGACCGCGATCACGAGATCGGCGGCCGCCAGCCAGCGCCGCGCGAGCATGGCCTCGCCTGTCTTGCGCCACCAGCGCGCGCGTTCCCTGCGGTGGGGGCGTTCCAGCCAGTGGTCGCGAAAATCCATCGCCCAGCGCGCGCCGGTGCGATGCTTCAGCCAGGCGCCTGCCGCGTGCAGCGACTCAGGCGGACTGGTCGTGATGATCCAGGTCGGCGTCGGCAACGCAGTCGCGGCGTGCGCGGCGCGCATCGACCAGCGGATGTCGGGGTCGGGCCAGAGCAGAAGTTCGCGCGCGGCGTCGCGCCAGGTGGGCGGCGACGGCGGCGCGGTGGGTGGATCGCGATGGGGATGGGGAACGGCGAGGCCCGGCTCGCCCTCCGGCAACGACGGCGCCACTACGTTCACGGCTATACCTTCCGCGCGCAGTGCCTGCGCCAGCAGGAACGGCCGGCGCGCGCCACCGGAAACGGCGGGGGGGTAGTGGCGTGCGAGCAGCGTGACGCGCATCGGTGTCACGCGCCGCGCTCCGGAGTGATCAGGCTTTCACGATGCGGTCGGCGAACGCGCCGCTGAGCTGAGCCGTCGCATTGCGGGTATCGACGATCAGCGGAATGGAGCCCGCGAGGCCGAGATAGTCCACCGCGTCGTGATCGGTGGAGATCAGCGCGCAATCGAACGTGCTCAGCGTCTCGCGATTCCAGTCGATGGAGCGCATGCCGGCGAACTCCGGGTGATCGCGGGTATGCGGCACCGCCGGGATATGCGGATCGTAGTATTCCACCTGCGCGCCGCGCTCGCGCAGCATGTGGATCAGGTGCAGCGACGGGCTTTCGCGCATGTCGTCGACGTTCTTCTTGTAGGCCAGGCCGACGACGAGAACGCGCGAGCCGTTCACGGCTTTCTTCAGCTTGGTGCTCATCGCTTCGGCGAGGCGCTCCACCACGTACTTCGGCATGCGCGTGACCACATCGCCCGCCAGTTCGATGAAGCGGGTCACTTCGCCGTGCTCGCGCGCCTTCCAGGTGAGGTAGAACGGGTCGATCGGGATGCAGTGACCGCCAAGGCCGGGCCCAGGGTAGAACGGCATGAAGCCGAACGGCTTGGTTTTCGCTGCGTCGATCACTTCCCAGACATCGATGCCCATGCCGTCGAATACGACCTTGAGTTCATTCACAAGCGCGATGTTGACGAGGCGAAAGATGTTCTCGGTCAGTTTCACTGCTTCGGCAGTGCGCAGGTCGCGCACTTCGACGACTTGCGTGATCGCGCTATAGATGGCGCCGGCCATGCGCCGTTCGTCGTCGGTGTTGGCGCCGACGACCTTCGGGATCGTGGTCGTGCTGAAATCGATGTTGCCGGGGTCTTCGCGTTCGGGACTGTAGGCGATCGCGAAATCCACGCCAGATTTCAGGCCGCTCGCGCTCTCCAGGATCGGCCGCACGACTTCGTCGCTGGTGCCGGGGTAGGTGGTGGATTCCAGCACCACAAGCTGGCCGTGGCGCAGATGGGCGCCGATCACGCGCGTGGTGTTTTCCACATACGACAGATCGGGTTCGCGATAGATGTTGAGCGGCGTCGGCACGCACATCAGCAGCGCATCGGCGACGGCGAGCCGTGTCGGGTCGGTGGTCACTTCAAGCCGGCCGCTATCGCGCATGGCCGCGATCCGCGCATCGGGGATGTGCTTGATATAGGTGCGCCCGCCGGCCACCGCGTCGATCTTGGCCTGATCGACATCAAAGCCCAGCACGCGGAAGCCCTGGTTCAGAAACCCTTCGGCCAGCGGCAGGCCGACATAGCCGAGCCCGATCACGCCAATGGTCAGATCGCGCGCCTCGGCGCGGGCCACGAACGCATCGGCCATCGTCGCCGCGACCGGCGCTTTCGCCGCCCGCGCCGCCCGACCGTCCACCGGTGGATTCATGTCAAACTAACTCCCGACGTGCGCCCGCACCGCGGCAATGATCTTATC
>JANNVF010000314.1:0-5477 GCA_031414315.1 Hyphomonadaceae bacterium
GGCTGATCGTGCGTGCGCCGCCGAGGGTGGCAGCGCCTGCGCGCGCCGCCGTCCTGGATGTGGCGACCCCCGACGCCACGGTGCGCCGGTTTGCAGAGGCCGCGCACGAGCTGCGCACGCCGCTCAACCACATCGTCGGCTTTGCCGAGATCATGCAGCGGCAGATGTTCGGCCCGCTGTCGCCCAAGTACGCGGAATACGTCGATCTCATCGTGTCCAGTGGGCGCCGCATGAGCGCGCTCGCCACGGACTGGCTCGACATGGGCAGGCTCGATGCCGGCCGCTACGACATCCAGCGCGAACGCATCGACCTCGCCGACACCGCGCGCGAAGCAGTGCGCGCGGCGCAGCTGTCGGCGGGAGAGAGGGACCAGTCGATCACGCTGATGGGCGCCGATTTTCCGGCGCCGTTCGACGCCGATCCGCGTGCACTGCGCCAGATCCTCGACAACCTGCTGGCCAACGCCGTGAAGTTCGCGCCGGAAGGCGGGCGCATCGTGGTGCGGCTGATCGCCGGCTCGCACGCCGCGGTGATCGATGTGGAGGACAACGGCGCGGGGATTTCCGCTGCGGACAAGGCGCGGCTTGGTCAGGCGTTCGAGCGCGGCAGCGGTGTGGGCGCAGTGGAGGGCGCGGGGCTCGGGCTTGCGCTGGTGAAGGCGCTGGCGGCCGCGCATGGCGGGCGGCTCGATGTGCTCGATGCCGACGGCGGCGGGGCGCTGATGCGCGTGATTTTGCCGGCTGTGCGGGACTCTGGCGCCTAGGACTGGGCCTGCGCCTGCAGGAACGCCTGCGCGGCGGCATAGTCGCCGACCTCGACATAGAAGCGCAGAACGCCGCCGGGGCGGTCGACCTCGATCTCGATGGCTTCGCGCGGATCGAGCGCCACGATCTGGGTGATCACGCTGTCGGGAAACACCAGCATTGCGGCGCGCCTGTCGCGGGTTGCCTCGGTGCGGCGCGCCGACGCCCAGACCACGGTCGCGCTGTTGCGCGAGGCGGCCAGTGCGGCAAGGCCGGTGCGCGTACGTCCCGGCAGGTCGGCGGCGGAGCGCGGTGCGCGGGACCGGTCGCGAAAATACATGCGCGCGCCCGAAGGCGTGGCCTCGTTGGCGGCGAGCGGCACCATCAGCGCCACCGCGGCGCGCTGGCCTTCCTGGCGCACGCCGAAGGTCGCGGCGCGCGGCGCGGAGATTTCCTGGCGGAGATAGAAGCCGTCGGCGTCGCGGGTGCGGCGCGCGGTCCACGCGCGTTCGCCGCCGGCAAAGCGCATCGACATCACCCGCGTCCAGCCGTCGAAGCCGGCGCGGGCGTTGGTCGCCACGTCGGCGAGCACGGGATCGTTGCAGCGGCGCGTGGCGCCTTCGGCGGCGGCCCGCCTGCCCAGATCGTCGGCACGCGCTTCGCTCCAGCCGCTGCGCAGCAGCACGCCGCGCGCCTGCGCGGTGGCGGCCTTCAGCGCGGCGCGCAGGCCGGGATCAAACAGGCCGCAGGTGCGATCGGCGCCCAGCAGCGCACTGCGCTCGGCGAACGCCACCTCCGGCCCGACGGCGGCGGCGGGCGTGGCGACAAGCAGAAGGGCGATGACGGCGGCGCGCATCAGGGTTCCTTTGGGCCTCCTTAGCGACGACGCCTTGCGGTAAGGTGAAGAGATGGAATTGAAAACCGGGATATGGGCCTCGGCGCTAGTCCGGCGCGCGGAGGTGGCGGGCGCTTTCGCGACGGTGGCGCGCAAGGGCGACGCCGACGCCGGCGCGGTGCTGGTGAAGGTGTCGACGCGCGACGGCCGCGCGCATCTCTATGCGCCGGCGATGGACGGGGAGGGCGAACGCATCTGGCTCGATCTGTCCTCAGGCCCGCTCGGCGTGGAGGAAGCGGCGGTGGATGCCTATGCGGCCAGACGCGCGGCCAGTGACCCGGACGTGTGGATCATCGAGATCGAGGACCGCGCCGGACGGCACTTCCTGACGGAGCCGGTGGCGAAGGGGTGAGCGACTACTTCTTCGCCACCTTCAGCCGCGCGATCGCCGCGTCCGCCGGCGCGTAGCCGTCGATCCTGGCTTCCTCGTAGAACGCCAGCGCGTCGCTCGCGCTCTTCGGCAGACCGGTTCCTGTTTCCGCAAGTTCGCCCAGCCGGTAGCTCGCTTCGCCGTCATCCAGCACCGCGGCGCGCTGGAAGTGGGTGACGGCTTCCTCGATGTCGCGGTTTGGCACGCCGACGCCGTCGCGATAGAACTTGCCAAGCTCGCGGATCGCGGGCGCGTTGAATTCCAGCGCGAGCGCGTCGTAGGCGGTCTTCGCCGCTACGAGGTCCTTCTTGCCGCCTTCGCCGTTGGCAAGCATCTGCGCGTAGGTGAAACGGCAATCGATGTTGCCTTGCGCGGCGCATTTTTCCGCTTCGGCGCGGGCGGCGGCGGGATTGCTGGCGCGCTGCGCGATAGCGATGTCGCGTTGCGCGCGGGCGTCGCCGGCGTTGGCGGCTTCCTTCAGCAACGCATCCGCAGCGACGGGATCGGCAGTGACGCCGCCCTGGCCGGTGCGTGTGATCAGGCTCAGCACGTAGGTCGCTACACTCGTGCCTTGCGCCCTGGAGCGTGCGCAGGTTTGCGCGGCGGCGGCGTCATCGCGCGGTGTGCCGACGCCGTAGTAGTGCGACAGGCAGAGCAGGCCGAGACTGAGCTTGTCTTCGGCGGCGGCGGCGTCGATCGCCTCGAACGAACTCTTCTCCATCGCCTTGCGGACCAGTGCATCGGGCGCGAGGCTTGCGATCTCGGCGTCGGACAGGCCGTAGCGTTCGCGGGCGCCGAGGGTTTCCGCAGGCCCCTCCACGACCGGTCCCTCGTTGGTATGGCTGCCCTGGTAGACGATGACGAGCAGCGCCACGATCACGACGGCGAGCGCGCCCCACACAAGCATCTTGCGGGCGCCCGGCCTGGCTGGCGTGGAGACCAGTGGCTGCGGCTGGTGCGCCCCGGTCTTCACGCCAATCTTCGCAGCGGCGGCGGCCTTGTAGCCCTGCAGTACAGTGACGAGGCGTTCGAACGCGGCGTCTGCGGGCGGGGCGGGGTAACCGGTGAGGGTCTCGCCCTGGAACTGGCCGTAGCCCAACGGCGCGCCGACGGGATCGAGAAAGATCGGGGCCAGGATTTCGCGGTCCCTGCCGGTGTTGACGACCTGCGGCACAGGGACCGCCGCCGCCGCCTGCGACCACACCGCGACCACAGCGCTCGCGCCGTCCAGCGCGCGGGCGGCGGCATCAGGTGTCGCCTGCATGTCCCAGAACACGTCGAACCCGCGCCCGGCCAGCGCCTGCGCGATCGGCTCCACGCGGGGCTTGTCGGCCTGCGCGTAGGAGATGAAGACATCGGCCATCGTGTGCTCCCGCCGCTCCCGGCTCGTTGAGGCCGCCACTTAGCGCGTCGGGACGCAGTGGCGGAAGGCGAGGCCGCCCGAAAAGTTAACCCAACCCTGCCACCATCGCCCGGCGATGCTGTTCCTGCTCAATGACACCGTGCTCGACCTGGGCGTTCCCGCCGATACGCTCGCCCGTGTCGGCGGCCCGGCTGCGTCCCGGGCGCGCCTTGGCGCAGGCGTCCAGTCCGGGCAGGAGGCGATCTTCGTCGCCGGCAGTTTTTCCCAGACTCATGTCGACTTGGCGCTCAAGGTGGCCGCCGAGATCGCGGTGTCCAGCGAGGCCAACGCGGCGCTGTTTGTGCGCCCCGACCGATGCCGAAGCCCGGCGCAGGTGGCGGTGCGGCTGGTCTCGGCGCCACTGACCACGCTGGTGGCGATCCAGCAGCACCAGGCGCGGGTGGGGGCGGACCCCGCCTACATCAACGAGCACGTCTGGAACCTTGCGGCGGGCCTCCAGCCAGCTTAACTCCCGGCCCCTCATGGCCATTCCCGATCTCGCGCACGAAGCCGCCCGCCGGCGCACCTTCGCCATCATCTCGCACCCCGACGCCGGCAAGACCACGCTCACCGAAAACCTGCTGCTCGCCGGCGGCGCGATCCGGCTCGCCGGCGAAGTCCGCGCGCGCGGGGAGACACGGCGCACGCGCTCGGACTGGATGAAGATCGAGCGCGAGCGGGGGATTTCGGTGTCAGCGTCAGTGATGACGTTCGAGCGCGACGGCGTGGTGTTCAACCTGCTGGACACGCCGGGCCACGAGGACTTCTCCGAAGACACCTATCGCACTTTGACGGCGGCCGACTCCGCCGTGATGGTGCTCGACGCCGCCAAGGGCATCGAGACGCAGACCTTGAAGCTGTTCGAGGTGTGCCGCCTGCGCGACATCCCGATCATCACCTTCATCAACAAGATGGACCGCGAGGCGCAGGACCCGTTCGCGCTGCTGGACGAGGTGCACGAAAAGCTCGCGCTGGATGTTGCGCCTGTCTTTTGGCCTGCAGGATCAGGCAACCGCTTCCGCGGCATGCTCGATCTGCGCGACGACAAATTCCACGTCTTCCGCCGCCCGGAAGCGGGCGAGAAGGAGGCGCGCGAGACCGAGATCGTGCCGATGGCGTCGAACCACATCGCCGAGACGATGAGCGCGGAAGAACTGGAAGAGCTGCGCGAGACGTCGGATCTCGCGCGCGCGGGGCTGCCGGAGTTTGACATGCAGTCCTACCGCGAGGGGCACATGACGCCGGTGTTCTTCGGCTCGGCGCTGCGCAAGTTCGGCGTGATCGAACTGCTGGAAGGGCTTAGCGCTTACGCGCCGCCGCCGCGCGCGCAGAAGGCGGTGACGAAGGGCGAGGCGGGCGAGGTGGAGCCGTCGCGGCCGGAAGTCTCGGGCTTCGTGTTCAAGATCCAGGCGAACATGGACCCCAAGCACCGCGACCGCGTGGCGATGATGCGGGTGTGCTCGGGCCGCTTCCGGCGCGGGATGACGTTGAAGACCGCGACGGGCAAGGCGCTGAACGTGCACGCGCCGCTGATGTTCATGGCGCAGGACCGCGAGATCACCGAGGAAGCATGGCCCGGCGACGTGATCGGCGTGCCGAACCACGGCGCTTTGAGAGTCGGGGATTCGCTCAGCGAAAGCGGCGCCATAGTCTACGCCGGCATCCCCAACTTCGCGCCGGAAATCCTCAAGCGCTGCCGCGTCGCCGATCCGCTGAAGCAGAAGCATCTGCGCAAGGCGCTGGAAGGCATGGCCGAAGAGGGTGTGACGCAGCTGTTCAAGCCGGTGCTGGGCGCGGACCTGATCGTGGGCGCAGTCGGTGCGCTGCAGTTCGACGTGCTGGAGGAACGCCTGCGCGCGGAGAACGGCCTCGACGTGATGTTCGAGCAGTCGCCGTATCAGGCGGCGCGCTGGATATCAGCCGACAACCGCGCCGACCTTGAAGCCTTCATGGACAAGAACAAGTCGCAGAGCGCGGAAGACCTGGATGGCGCGCCGGTGTTTCTCGGGAAGACGGCCTGGGAGATCGGCTACGTGCAGGAGAAGAACCCGAAGGTGCGTTTTACC
>JANNVF010000315.1:0-1889 GCA_031414315.1 Hyphomonadaceae bacterium
CGCTGGGTGCTCTATGCCGGGCTCGCCGAGCCCTCGCAGGTGCCGCCCGACTGGCACGGCTGGCTGCACTACACTTTCGATGAGCCCCCGACCAAGGCGCCGTTGCGCCGCCAGAACTGGGAGCTGCCCCACGTCCCCAACCTGACCGGCACGCCCGGCGCCTACCGTCCACGCGGCAGTCTTGCCCGCCATGGCGATCGGCAGAAGGCGACCGGCGACTACGAAGCCTGGAAACCAGAATGAGCGCGTCCAAGGACCAAGCCGCCGAAACCATCCTCGGCGCCATCGTGGCCGTCGTGGCGATCGGCTTTCTGACCTTCGCGGTGACCCGGGCCGGCAATGCCGATGCGTCCGGCGGTTACGAGCTGTGGGCGCTGTTCCAGCGGGTGGACGGCATCAACGTCGGCGCCGACGTGCGGATGGCCGGCGTTAAGGTGGGCGCGGTGAGCAAGGTCATTGTCGATCCAACGACCTATTACGCCAAGCTCACGCTGTCGGTGGACCCGTTGGTCAAACTTCCGGACGATTCGTCTGCGAGGATTTCCTCGGACGGCCTCTTGGGCGGCGCATATGTGTCGCTGGAGCCGGGCGGTTCTGAGGGGTTTCTGCCGAAGGGGGGTGAAATCCTCAACACGCAGGGATCCGTGGATATCCTGTCGCTCCTTGCCGCCGCCGCGGGAGGCGGGGCCAAGCAGGGCACGACAGAGGAACCAACGCCTTGAAGTCATTCACATCTGCAGGTCTGGCCCTCATGGTCGCGCTCGCCGCCGCGACGCCGGCCCACGCCGCGCCGGGCGCCGTGTTGCGCGGCCTCAACAAGATCACTGGCCACGCGCGGGATTTCACCGCGCCGGTCGGCCGTGCCGTGAAGTTCGGCACGCTGGAGATCACCGTGCGGTCCTGCCAGAAGGCAGCCCCCGAAGAGACGCCGGAAGTGTCGGTGTTCCTGGAGGTGGTCGATCACCCGGTGCCGCGCACGAAGAATGATCCAGAGCAGAGCGTGCCGTTGAAGTCGGGCTGGATCTTTGCCTCGAACCCGGCGCGCAATGCGCTCGAACACCCGACCTACGACGTATGGGCGATCGACTGCAGAAGCTGAGCGCCGCGCAGGCCTGACGCCATGGCGTCAAAGTCGCCGCGCCCGCCGAGGGCTGCTTGCAGTCTCCGTTTGAATGCGGCGCGCGGCACCGTCTCGATGCCGAATTGCGCGAGATGATCGGTGTGGAATTGTGCGTCGAGCAGGCGATATCCGCCCGAGATAAGTCGCGCGACGAGATGCACGAGCGCCACCTTGCTCGCGTCTGTCACACGGGAGAACATGCTCTCTCCGAAGAACGCAGCGCCGAGCGAGACGCCGTAGAGTCCGCCAGCCAGCGTATCGCCATCCCAGCATTCAACGCTGTGGGCGATCCCGCGCGCATGGAGTTCGCCGTAGAGGACGAGAATGTCGGCGTTGATCCAGGTTTCGTCGCGGTCGGGCGCGCTGGCCGCGCACAGGCGCATGACGTCACCGAACGCTTCATCGGCGGAAACCCGGAACGGATCGCGCCGTACGGTGCGCGCAAGGCGGCGCGGCACATGAAACCGATCGAGCGGCAGAACGCCGCGCTCGACGGGATCGACAAGGAAGAGCTGGGTGCTGTCGCGGGTCTCCGCCATGGGAAACACGCCGCGGCGGTAGCAGTCGAGCAGGTCGTCGGGACCGAGGCTCGGGGTCATGCTTCCGGCTCTTGTCCCTTCAGGTGCTGCTCAAGCCAGTGGATGTGATAGTCGCCGTTGGCGATGTCGGGCTCCACCGCGAGGCGCTGGAACAGCGAGGTTGTGGTGTCGATGCCGGTGATCACCATTTCATCGAGCGCGCGGCGCAGGCGCATCAGACATTCCGTGCG
>JANNVF010000316.1:0-9814 GCA_031414315.1 Hyphomonadaceae bacterium
ACGCCGCCGGGCGTGCGGTCACCATCTCCGGCATCGCGGAGGAATGGTGGCTCTTGATCAGCCACTTGCCGCCGATTTTCTCGTAGAGAAAGTTGTAGCGCGCGACGACGAACGTCGGCTCGCCTTCCTTGATCACGTCGAACGTATAGACGCCTGAATTCACCGCCGTGTTGGTGTCGAGCACGTCGATGTGCTGCTCGTTGATCACGCCGCGCGGATGCAGCGCGAGGAAATGTTCGAAGTAGTCGGCGATTTCCACGCGGTTCGAACGGACGACGTTCGATACCGTCGGCAGCAGGATGCCGTCTTCGGCATAGAGCAGCGCCATGTCGTTGGGGCCGCCAGTGCGCAGGGTTTCGTTCCAGGTGTCGAAAAGTGCTGCGATCTCGCGCTTGCTCGGCAGGTTCGCGCCCGGGGTCACCACCACCGCGCGGGGCGCGTGCGCGTCCTCCGCTGCCGCTTCGGTCTTGGCGTGACCGCCGCAGCCTGCAAGCGAGAGGGCCGCAAGCGCGGCAACGAGAGATGATCCGGCGAGGCGGAGCTTCATTTTAATGCCTTGTTAGGAGTGGCGACCCGCCCACCGCTTCTGCGCGGGCTCTTCAGGTGCGTGTACCGCATCGCCCTGAGCATTCGGTTAAGATAGCGTGCGACCCATGTCGTCGCGCCGCAAGATTGCACCGCTGCCGGAACCATTCGCCGGCTGGTTCGCCGCGCGCGGCTGGGCGCCGAGGCCGCACCAACTGGCGCTGCTGGAGCGGGCGCGCGCAGGGCACTCCACGCTGCTGATCGCGCCCACCGGCGCGGGCAAGACGTTGGCGGGGTTTTTGCCGAGCCTTGTCGATCTCGCGCCGCTGTCGGGCGACACCAAGCGGCCGCACCGGCTGCACACGATCTACGTCTCGCCGCTGAAGGCGCTCGCCGTGGACGTGCTGCGCAACCTGGAGACGCCGGCGGCGGAGATGGGGCTGTCGCTGCGCATCGAGTCGCGCACCGGCGATACGCCGCCCTCGAAACGCCAGCGCCAGCGCGCGCATCCGCCGGACATGCTGCTCACGACTCCGGAACAACTCTGCCTGCTGATCGCCTCGGAACATGCGCGCGTGTTCTTCGAGGACGTGAAGGCGATCATCGTCGACGAGGCGCACGCGCTGGCGCCCACCAAGCGCGGCGATCTGCTGGCGCTGGCGATGGCGCGGATCGGGCGATGGGCGCCGGAACATCGGCGTGTGGGGTTGAGCGCGACGGTGGCGGATCCCGAAGCGCTCGCGCGGTGGTTGATCGGGCCGCATGACGAGACGCGCGGGAACATCATCATCGCCCCTGCCGGCGCAAAGCCGCACATCGAGGTGCTCGACACCGCGGCGCACATTCCGTGGTCCGGGCACACCGGCCGCCACGCCATCGGCGATGTGTACACCGCGATCAAGGGCGCACGCACCGCGTTGGTGTTCGTCAACACCCGCGCGCAGGCGGAGATGACGTTCCAGGAACTCTGGCGCATCAACGACGACAACCTGCCGATCGCATTGCATCACGGCTCGCTCGACGTGGAGCAGCGCCGCAAGGTGGAAGCGGCGATGACGCAGGGCAAATTGCGCGGCGTGGTGTGCACGTCCACGCTCGATCTCGGCATCGACTGGGGCGACGTGGATCTGGTGATCCAGCTCGGCGCGCCGAAGGGGTGTTCGCGGCTCGTGCAGCGCATCGGGCGCTCCAACCACCGGCTTGACGAGCCGTCGCAAGCGCTGCTGGTGCCGAACAACCGCTTCGAGGTGCTGGAGTGCCGCGCCGCCAAGGAGGCGATCGGGGAGGGCGCGCTGGACGGGGAGTCTTCGCGCGTCGGCGGGCTCGATTGCCTCGCGCAGCACGTGATGGGCGCGGCCTGCGGCGAACCGTTCGATGCGGATGAGCTTTACGCGGAAATCACCGGCACGGCGCCTTACGCCGATCTGCCGCGCGCGCAGTTCGATCGTGTCGTCGATGTGGTCGCCACCGGCGGCTATTCGCTGAAGGTCTATGATCGCTACCGCCGCATCGTGCAGGATCCGAAAACCAACCGCTGGCGCGCACGCACGCCGCGCGATGCGCAGCAGCACCGGATGAATGTCGGCGCCATCGTGGAATCGCCGATGCTGACGGTGCGTTGGCTGTCGGATCGCAAGGTGATGCAGAAGCGCGCCGAAAGCGGACAGCAGGGCGGCGGCCAAAAAGTTGGGGGCATGCGCGGCGGGCACGCACTCGGCAAGATCGAGGAATACTTCATCGAAAGCCTCTCGCCGAACGACACGTTTCTGTTCGGCGGCCAGATCCTGCGCTTCATCGGCGTCGTGGAGACCGATGCGCTCGTCGTGCGCGCGACGGGCGCGGAAAATCCCAGCATCCCGAGCTACAACGGCGGCAAGTTTCCGCTTTCCACTTATCTGGCCGGGCGCGTGCGCCGCATCGTGTCCGATCCCGCCGCCTGGAAGCGCCTGCCGCCGCAGGTGCGCGAGTGGCTGCGGCTGCAGCAGAAGCGCTCGGCGGTCGCGGCGCCGGATCATCTTCTGGTCGAGACGTTTCCGCGCGCGAACAAGCACTACCTGGTCTGCTATCCGTTCGAGGGCCGCCTCGCGCACCAGACACTTGGCATGTTGCTGACGCGGCGGCTCGAACGTATCGGCAAGAAGCCGCTCGGCTTCGTCGCCAGCGAGTACGCGATCAGCGTGTGGGGTCTGGAACCGATGGGCGATCTCGATCTCGACGCGCTGTTCGACGAAGACATGCTGGGCGACGACCTCGACGCATGGCTTGCTGAAAGCGCGCTGATGAAGCGCACGTTCCGCACCTGCGCGGTGATCGCCGGGATGATCGAGCGCAAGGCGCCGGGGTCGGAAAAAACCGGCCGGCAGGTCACGTTCTCCGCCGATCTCATCTACGACGTCCTGCGCGCGCACGAACCCGATCACGTACTGCTGCAGGCGGCGTTCCTTGACGCCAGCACGGGACAACTCGACATCGGCCGGCTCGGCGCGCTGCTGAAGCGCGTGCGCGGGAAGATCACGCACATGGACCTGGACCGCATCAGCCCGTTCGCGGTGCCGGTGATGCTGGAGATCGGCCGCGAGCCGATCTACGGCGAGGCCCAGGACGCCATCCTCGCCGACGCCGAAGCCGATCTGGTGGCGGACGTAATGGTGGGGTAGGGTGCTCCTAGAGCACAAGGGACACAGTTCCGTGGCAGACGTTTTCATCAGTTACAAAAGCGAACGACGATTGGCCGCCAGACAATTGGCGGATGTACTTGCGTCTTGGGGCTACACAGTCTGGTGGGATCGAGAGCTCGTCGCGGGTCGAAGTTTCGATCTTGCTATTGAGCGAGAACTTCGTCTCGCAAAGTGCGTGGTTGTGCTTTGGTGCGGTAAGTCCGTTAGTTCCCACTGGGTGCTCGAGGAAGCGCTTTTGGCATCCAATCTAGCCAAACTGATCCCCGTGTGGCTCGAAAAAGCGGAACTACCACTAGGTTTTACCCGCGCACACACTTTGGACATTACCGGCTGGGACGGCTCTCCCTACCATGATGCGCTTCGACCAATCGTGTCGAGCGTCGAAGCTGTGACGGGGAAAGCGCGAATCCCAGACAACAATCGACAACATGAAATATCGCTCGGCTGTCATTACTTCAACCTTCTCGAGACGGCCCCGTCGTTTGAAGGCGAACAGGCGACTCCCCCCAAGTGGGATGCGATGCCATTGTCAGAGACTGAGGTCCTCGATCGAATATACGAACGAAAAGCGAGCCTCATTGGTGACGGGCATCGCATTATTTTCGGTGTTGCAGGTTCCGGAAAAACAGTTCTGCTTTTGGCCAAAGCCAAAATGTTGGCTAACGACTCTCACAAGAAAATCCTTGTTCTTTGTTTCAACAAAGCGTTGGCCGCATATTTCAGAAGCGTCCTTCGTCAAAGCAACATCACATCGCTCCACTTCCATGCCTGGGGCGCGTCGTTGGGCGCTACATACGATGAGGACGTTGATCGCTACGGGAACAATATGTTGCGACTTATTGGTTTTTCATCGCGATTTGATGCAGTGTTGGTGGATGAAGGACAGGACTTTCCCGCCAATTGGTTCCGCTGCGCGAAGGCCGCCCTAATCGATCCCGACCAAGGCAATCTGCTGGTCGCATACGACGGTGCTCAACAAGTCTATAGGCAGAAGAGCTTTAGCTGGTCGCAAGTGGGAATCCGTGCTCGCGGTCGTACTCATAGCAAGGATCTTGGACTGCATTTGAATTACAGGAACACACGAGAAATCGTGAGTGCAGCGGAGTCTTTCTGCACTCTGCCTACGGAAGAAGATGCGGATGTCGCGGGGGCTGCCTCTCGCATTGATCCAGACCTTTCGACGAGACAAGGCGCTAGACCGACACTGCTGAGACGCGCGTCAAGAACAGATGAATGCAGAGAAATAGAGAAACGCGTAGCTACTCTAATCTCAGAGTTGGGCACGCCTGCTTCGGATATTGCCGTCATCTGGCCTCGCCTGCCCACATTTCTGAAACGTGTACACGCACGAATGCGTCACCAGTTGGCAACACTGGCTCCAGTGGTGTTCATTCAAAACGATTTGGAATACGATTTGGCTTCTACGGGCATTCGGATGCTGAACGTTCATCAGTCGAAAGGACTTCAATTTAAGCACGTCTTCATGCTCTGGACCGACCTCTTGCCGTGGCAGGACGAAGACCAAGATCGCACGCTTCTCTATATAGCTCTAACGCGTGCCGAAGAAACACTGACTCTGACGTACTCAGACTCATCCCCTTTCGTCGAGAAATTACTAGGAGCTTGCCGAGTGGAGCAACAAGAGCTGTTCCCATGAATTTTCCGGAGAGCAGAGTTACCATTGAAAGGGAGTGGAGATGAGAGTTTCTGCGCTGTTAGGCGCCGCTGCGCTGGGTATTGCTTCCGTTGCTGCACAGACGCCTGCTTCTCCAATCACCCGCGCCGCCAACGCCGCTCTCGTCGAAACGCTGCCCTTCGCCGACCGCGAGGACGAGGACTTCGCGCAGCGCGGTTTCATCGCCGCGTGGCCCGAGGCGCAGATCAAGACCGCCGACGGGCGCGTCGCGTGGGATTTCGCCGCCTACGCCAACCTCGCCGCCGAGGCGCCGGATACAGTCAACCCGAGCCTCTGGCGCCACGCGCGACTGCTGACCAAGGCCGGCCTGTTCCGCGTCACCGATCGCATCCATCAGGTGCGCGGCTTCGATGCATCGAGCATGACGGTCATCGTCGGCGATACCGGCCTCATTCTCGTCGATCCGCTCACCACGACCGAAACGGCGCGCGCCGCGTTGACTCTCGCGCGGCGCACGCTGGGCGACAAGCCGGTGCGCGCGGTGATCTACACTCACAGCCACGCCGACCATTTCGGCGGCGTGCGCGGCGTGGTGGAGCAGGCCGACGTCGACGCCGGTCGCGTGCAGATCATCGCGCCCGACGGATTTCTCGAACATGCGGTGGGCGAGAATGTCATCGCCGGCCCGGCCATGAGCCGGCGCGCGACGTTCCAGTTCGGCGCCAATCTCGCGCCCGGCCCGCAAGGGCAGATGACGTCCGGCATCGGGCCCGCGATCCCGGTCGGCACGATCACGATCATCCCGCCGACGAAAACGATCACGCGCACCGGCGAGACGCTGACGATCGACGGCGTGCAGATCGTGTTCCAGTACACGCCCGGCACCGAGGCGCCATCGGAAATGAATTTCTATCTGCCGCAGTTCCGCGCGTTGTGCCTGTCTGAAAACGCCAACGTGTCGATGCACAACGTGCTGACGCCGCGCGGCGCGCTGGTGCGCGATTCCAAGGCGTGGGCGGATTTTCTGACGCAGTCGCTGCGGCTCTACGGCGCCGGCTCCGACGTGATGTTCACCAGCCACGGCTGGCCGCGCTGGGGCAATGAGCGCGTGGCCGATTTCATCGCTTCGCACCGCGACGCCTACAAATTCCTGCACGACCAGAGCGTGCGGCTGATGAACCAGGGCCTCACCGGCGAGGAGATCGCCGAACGCCTCGTGCTGCCGGATGCGCTGGCGCGCCGCTGGTTCAACCGCGGCTACTACGGCACGATGAGTCACAACTCGAAGGCGGTGTATCAGCGCTACATGGGCTGGTACGACGCCAATCCCGCGCACCTCAATCCGCTGCCACCGGAAGAGGCGGGCCGGCGCTACGTCGCCGCCATGGGCGGGCCGCGCAAGGTGCTCGCGGAAGGGCGCCGCGCGATGGCGGCGGGCGAGTATCGCTGGGCGGCGGAAGTCCTCGACCGGCTTGTGTTCGCGCAGCCGGACAACGCCGATGCGAAGACGCTGCTCGCCGAGGCGCACACGCAGATGGGCTATCAGGCCGAGAGTGCGATCTGGCGCAACATGTATCTCTCCGCCGCGAAGGAACTGCGCGAAGGCGTCGCCGCGCGCCCGCTCCAGACCGGCAGCACCGACTTCATCCGCAACACGCCGACCGAAATGGTGCTCGATCTACTCGCGGTGCGGCTCGATCCCGCGCGCGCCGGAACGCAGGGCATGAAGATCGCGCTGGTGTTTCCCGAACGCAACGAGCGCCACCTCGTGACCATACGCAACGGCGTTCTGATCCATGAAACCAACGTGCCGGACGCGGCGGATACCACCGTGACGATGCCGCGCGCGTTGTTCCTGCAGGCGCTGCTCAATCCGGGCGCGCCGCCGTCGATGCAGGGCGTGACGATCGCGGGTGACGCGACACTCCTGCCGCGCTTCGTGGCGCTGTTCGACGCGCCCGATCCCAATTTTCCCATCGTGACGCCGTAAGCGCTCAGATCGCGCTTCAACCGTCACGAAAGACCTGTAAGTTTGGGCGGGCGCTGGCGTGGAGACATGAGATGAACGCATCCATCAAGATCGCTGCGGTCGCGGCACTGTTGCTCACCGCGTGCGCGCCGAGCCCGCCGCCGCCCGCCGCTGAACCGGCTGCGCCCGGCGCCGAGGCCGCGCCTGCGGCGTCGATCATGCCGCCGCCCACGGTCGCCTACACCTGCGCGCGCGGCACGAAGCTCGCCGTGAAGATGCTGGGCGCTGCCGCCGAAGTCAGCGTCGATGGCGCGGAAGCGGTGTCGCTCCCCGTGCTGGGCGATGAGGGGATCACCTATACCAACGGTCGCCAGACGCTGTTCGTGAAGCAGGGCGTGGTGTCGTGGGCGATCGGGCGGATGGCGGCGGAAACCTGCACGCCGGACTGACACGTCCACGCGATACGGGCCTCACTGCGAACAAACTTGGCCAGTGTGATCACATCATCTTCGGAGACTCCCATGCCCCGCGCCGGTCTTGTCGCCCTCCCGTTCCTCGCGCTCGCGACGGCGTGTGCAACGAAGGCGGTCGAGACGCCGCCAGCGCCTGCGGAAACGCCCGCCGTGCTCGTAGAGCCGGCCGACGCGCCAGCGCAGACGGTGACCTACACTTGCGAGAACGGCTTGAAGCTCGAAGTCGCGTTCGAGGAGTCCGGCAACGCGCGGGTGAAGGCGGGCGCGATGGCGGAGATGGAGCTGCGCGGCATGCCTGCCGCATCCGGCAACTACTTCAGTAACGGCCGTTACGCGCTGCACACCAAAGGCATGGACGAAGCGCTCTGGACCGTCGGCCGGATGCTGCCGGTGTACTGCACGGCGCCGGCGGGTTAGCCCTTCTCCGACTCCCGATGGGCCGCTAGGGTCCGCCGATGACCCTGGGCGGACCTCTGCGAAAGGAAGCGCCGGCGCCTGCGCCGCGCGCCGGGCTGCGCTTCACCATCGCCGGGGTGGCCGCCGAAGCGCTGCCGGATGGCGCGCTGTGGATTGAGTCCGAGGGCGTGCTGGTCGTGTCGGATCTCCATCTGGAGAAGGGCTCTGCGTTCGCATCGCGCGGCCAGTTGTTGCCGCCTTACGACACGCGCGCGACCTTGAAACGCCTCGCCGACATTGTGGCGCGCCTGCAACCCGCCATCGTCGTGTCGCTCGGCGACAGTTTCCATGACGGCGGCGGTCCCGCGCGGATGCACGACGACGACCTCGGCGCGCTGGACGCTCTCGTGCGCGCGACCGACTGGGTATGGATCGTCGGCAACCACGATCCGGAAATCCCCGCGACGCTGGGCGGACGCATCCACGAGACGCTGCGCATTGGCGCGTTGACCCTGCGCCACGAGCCGACGGCGAACGGCGCTGGCGAGATCGCCGGCCATTTGCATCCGTGCGCGAAAGTGTCGTCGCGCGGGCGTGCCGTGCGCGCGCGCTGCTTTGCAACGGATGGCGCACAGCTGGTGATGCCGGCGTTCGGGGCCTACACCGGCGGCCTGAACGTGCGCGACGACGCATTCAACGCGGTGTTTCCGCGCGGCTGCACCGCGCTGATGCTTGGCCGCAGTCGCGTGTACGCGGCGCCGCCGCACCGGCAGGTGGGGGACGGCTAGCGCCGCCGGAACACCACCGCCGCCACATACCCCGCCGCCAACGCCAGCAGCACCGCCACGATGCCGTACAGCAGCGGTCGTTCCTGCGCGGCAGTGTAGATCGTTTTCTCGATGCCGATGCGCGAGATCACGACTTCGCCGGGGTTCTCTTTCACCACGCGTCCGGCGCGAAACAGAATGACATTGACCGAATATGTGCCCACCGGCGCGTTGGCCGGAATGATGAACGGCGCCTTGAACGCGCCGTCCTCCTCGATCACGAGGCCGGTGGGGCTCACGCGGTACAGTCCCTGCGCCTGCTTCAACCGCACCAGGGCGCGCCGGTAGCTGGCGGAGTCCGTGTCGGACGGCGTGCCGCCTTCGAGCCGCGCCAGCACCGAGGGATCGAGGCCGAGACCGGTGATGGTCCGGGCGTCGAGAAAGGCGCTGACGGGGCGCGTGCTGGCCAGCGCGAAGAACGTCGGCACGCCGCGGAAGCGCACCGGATCGGTGTTGATCCAGAGGCCGAGGATGCGCCGCTTGCGCCGCACGATCTGGGTTTCGCTGGGCCCGCGCAGCACAATCACCACGTCGTTGCGCGCGCGCGTGCGCCGCCAGTGCACGCCGAACACCGTGAGCCGCGCGCCGCGATAGTCGGAGGTGACGGCGACGGATTCATCGGTGATCCCGGTGGCGAGATCAGGCGTGCTCTGCGGCGTCTGCGCGGCGGCGCCGGGGAGGCCGGCGCCCACGAGCAATGCTGCGAGGATGAGCGCGCGCCCGGCCATCAGCTGCCCAGCACGAAGAGTTCGGCCGGCCGCGCCACCAGATCCCACAGCAGCCGCAATCCGGTGGCGAGCACCACGACGCCCAGAATGATGCGCAATTCCTCCGCCTTCAGCCGCGCGCCGACCCGCGCGCCGAGCTGCGCGCCCACAACGCCGCCCGCGATCAGCATGGCGGCCAACACGAGATCGACCGTGTGCGTCTGCGCCGACTGCAGCACCGTCACCAGCCCCGCGATGATCACGATGCTGAACAGCGAGGTCCCCACCACCACGTTGGTCGGCATGCGCAGCAGGTAGATCATCGCCGGCACCATGATGAAGCCGCCGCCGACGCCCATGATCGCGGCCAGCAGGCCGGTGAGCATGCCGATACCGAGCGGCGGCATGACGCTGATGTAGAGGCCCGATTGCGGGAAGCGCATGCGGAACGGCAGCCGGTGCGCCCAGCCCCGCTTTCGCCGGCGCCGGGCCGGCGGGCCGCCTTGCGCGCGCCGCCGCAGCGCCAGCACGCTTTCCCACAGCATCAGCGCGCCGATCAGGCCGAGGAAGAAGACGTAGACGATGGAAATCATCAGATCGAGC
>JANNVF010000317.1:0-2083 GCA_031414315.1 Hyphomonadaceae bacterium
CTTGCCGCTGCGTGTTTTCGGCAGGCCGGGCGCGAACTGGATCACGTCGGGCGTCGCGATCGGGCCGATCTCCTTGCGCACGTGGGCCACGAGGTCGCGGCGCAGCTCGTCGCTCGGCTGCGTGTCGATGTTGAGCGTCACGTAGGCGTAGATGCCCTGCCCCTTGATGTCGTGCGGGAAGCCGACGACGGCGGCTTCGGCGACGTGTTCATGCGCCACCAGCGCACTTTCCACTTCCGCGGTGCCGAGCCGGTGGCCCGACACGTTGATCACGTCATCGATACGGCCAGTGATCCAGTAGTAGCCGTCCGCGTCGCGGCGGCAGCCATCGCCGGTGAAATAGGTGCCGGGATAGGCGCGGAAGTAGGTGTCGAAGAAGCGGCCGTGATCGCCATAGACGGTGCGCATTTGGCCCGGCCACGAGTCGAGCAGCAGCAGCGCGCCGGTCGCGGCGCCTTCGAGAACCTTGCCTTCGCCGTCGACCAGCGCCGGGTTGACGCCGAAGAACGGCCGTGTCGCCGAGCCCGGCTTCATCGCCGTCGCGCCCGGCAGGTTGGTGATCATCGCCGCGCCGGTTTCGGTCTGCCACCAGGTATCCACGATCGGGCACCGCCCGTCGCCGACCACGCGGTGATACCAGAGCCACGCCTCCGGATTGATCGGCTCGCCCACCGTGCCGAGCAGTCGCAACGACGCGCGCGAGGCTTTCTTCACCGGCGCTTCGCCTTCGCGCATCAGCGCCCGCAGCGCGGTGGGCGCGGTGTAGAAGATCGTCACCTTGTGCTTGTCGACGACTTCCCAGAAGCGCGACGAGGTCGGGTAGTTCGGCACGCCCTCGAACATCAGCGCCGTCGCGCCGTTCGCGAGCGGGCCGTAGACGATGTAGCTGTGCCCCGTCACCCAGCCCACATCCGCCGTGCACCAGTAGATGTCGTTCTCCTGGATATCGAACACGTACTCGTGCGTCATCGAGGCGTAGACGAGATAACCGCCCGAGGTGTGCAGCACGCCCTTCGGTTTGCCGGTGGAGCCCGACGTGTAGAGAATGAACAGCGGATCTTCCGCGCTCATCGGCTCGGGCGCGCAGTCGGCGCCGACCAGCATCGCCTCCATCTCGTAGCGAAAGTCGCGGCCCGCCTGCATCGAAACGTCGGCGCCGGTGCGGGTGACCACGAGCACCTTCTGCACCGACGGGCAGTGCGCCAGCGCGTCGTCGGTGTTCTTCTTCAGCGGGATCGGCTTGCCGCCGCGCACGCCTTCGTCCGCCGTGATCACGAGTTTGGAATCGCAGTCATTGATCCGGTTGGCGAGGCTTTCGGGCGAAAACCCGCCGAACACCACCGAATGGATCGCCCCGATCCGCGCGCACGCGAGCATCGCGTACGCGGCTTCCGGAATCATCGGCAGATAGATCGTGACCCGGTCGCCCTTCTCCACCCCGTGCGCCTTCAGCACGTTGGCCATCCGGCAGACATCGGCGTGCAGTTGGCGGTAGGTGACCGAGCGCGACTGGCTGGGGTCGTCGCCTTCCCAGATGATCGCGATCTTGTCGCCGCGTTCGGCGAGGTGCCGGTCGATGCAGTTGGCCGCCACGTTGAGCACGCCGTCGCCGTACCAGCGGATGCGGAAGTCGGCTTCGTGGAAGGAGCAGTCCTTCACCTGCGTGAACGGCTTGATCCAGTCGAGCCGCTGGCCGTGGTGGCCCCAGAACGCTTCGGGGTCGGCGAGCGCGGCCGCGTGCATGCTACGGTAGCCGATGTCATCGACCCGGGCGTTGGCGGCCCAGGCGTCGGGGACGGGGACGATGGTCTCGGACATGGGGGCTCCCGCTTTTCGATCGGAACATGCGAGCCCGGCGCGACAGTGTAAACGGCGCCCCCCGATTCTTCCCTCGGGAGAGGACCGGGCAAGCGTCGGCGCCCGCAGAATAGCGGTTGTATCGCGCCCGTAGCGCCGGCGTCCCGCCGGCCCGGTGGCGCGCATGGGCTTGACGGTGTGCCAGCGGAAGGCCGGCGCGCCGGGTCAGCGGGGATTGCGCGGGCGCCTTTCCCCCTAATTTTCGGAGCGCCGGTCTCCAGACCGG
>JANNVF010000318.1:0-1955 GCA_031414315.1 Hyphomonadaceae bacterium
GCGCGCGCTGGAAGATGCCGAAGTGAAACGCACGGGCGTGTGGCGCCTGCGCTGATCATTCCATCGGGCAGACCGGCTCGTCCTTCTGCTCCGCCGGCTGTAGCCGTTTCGCTTCCGCGCAGACATCGTCCCACAACCCGATGATCGGTCCGCCGGCTTGATGGCTGCGCCGGGCGATGGTCTGAAGGCTCGGCGCGCCGCGATCGGTCCAGCCAGGCCGGAAGCGCGCGCTGCACGACGCCGCGCGAATGGCGGTGTAGGTGGATTGCGACTTCGACGCGCAGAGCGCCGCGCGGACGGAATTATAATCCTTCACCGCATCGAACAGCTGCGCGCTCAATGCCGCAGCGCCCTCGCCCGCTTCATCGGAGGCGGTGTGCTCATAGGCGACGCCGGTGTGCTCCACGACCTGGCCGAGCAGCGCGCTGTAGCGGCCGATCTCGATCTGCAAATTGTTCGGATCAGCGTCGAGCGCGACCTCGGGCGGCGCCGTCGCGGCCGGTTCCGGTGGCGTGATCGCGCACGCCGACAGCAGGAGGATCGAGGCCACCGCCACTGCACGCATGGTCATTCTCCTTCGACCGCCACTGTCTTGTTGCATCGACCCGATCCCGCCAGTAGGGAACAAACGCCGAACCGGAAGACACGTTCCTGCGAATGCCGGCCTGCGAATGTCGGCGCCGGACGTGGCGATCTTGCGGCACTGACCTGGGAGTACGTCATGACCACGCCCGCCGATCTCGCCATCACCCTGGAGCAAACCGCGCACGGCGGCCGCTGGGTGGCGCGCACCGGCGAAGGCCCGGAGTCGGAGATGACCTTCCGCATCCGCGCGGACGGCGCGCTCGTCATCGATCACACCGGCGTGCCGCACGAACTGGAAGGGCGCGGCATTGCGGGCGCATTGATGGAGCACGCGCTCGGCTACGTCCGCGAACAGGGCCTGAGAATCGAGCCACGCTGCTCGTACGTGGTCGCCGCGTTCCGCCGGCATCCGGAGTGGAGCGACGTGCTGGCGCGGTAGGGCCGCCGCTTCGCCGCAGAGCGGCGCAGTTGCCGACGCGGGGCCGCCCGGTCCACAACACGCCATGGCCTACAAATCCCTCCGCGAGTTCCTCCAGAAGCTCGACGCCGAGCAGAAGCTCGTGCGCGTTTCGGCGCCCGTCTCCACCGTGCTGGAGATGACCGAGATCCAGACTCGCCTGCTGGCGACGCAGGGGCCCGCTGTTCTCTTCGAGAACGTGATGACCGAACGCGGGCGTGCGGAGATGCCGGTGCTCGCCAACCTGTTCGGCACGGTCGAACGTGTCGCGATGGCGGTGACGCTCGACGGCAAGGAACGGCGCAGCGCGCACGATCTGCGCGAAGTCGGCGAGCTTCTGGCGTTCCTGCGCCAGCCGGAGCCGCCGCGCGGCCTGCGCGACGCGCTCGATCTCATTCCGCTGGCGCAGAAAGTCATGGCGATGCGGCCGCAGACCGTGTCGCGCGCGCCATGCCAGGACATCGTGCTCGAGGGCGACGCGATCGATCTCGACCGCCTGCCGATCCAGACGTGCTGGCCGGGCGAGCCTGCGCCGCTGATCACGTGGCCGCTGGTCGTCACCAAGGGGCCGAGCGACACCAAGGAAGACGACTACAACCTCGGCATCTACCGCATGCAGAAGCGCGGCAAGCGCGAGACACTGATGCGTTGGCTGCACGCACGCGGCGGCGCGCAGCACCACCGACGCTGGAAGGAAAAGCTGAAGGAGCCGATGCCGGTGGCCGCCGTGCTGGGCGCCGATCCCGCGACCATCCTCGCAGCGGTGACGCCGGTGCCGGACACGCTGAGCGAATACCAGTTCGCCGGCCTTCTGCGCGGGCGCAAGGTGGAGCTGGTCAACTGCAAGACGATCCCGTTGAAAGTCCCCGCCGAAGCGGAGATCGTGCTCGAAGGCCATGTCATGCTCGACGAG
>JANNVF010000319.1:0-2958 GCA_031414315.1 Hyphomonadaceae bacterium
GCGCGGCGGCGAACACGTCGTCGCGGCCCCATTCGGTCGAGAGCGCATTGGCGCGGATGATGATCTCGCGCCTGCCGTAGCCGCCAGCCGCCATGGTGGCGACGATCGCGTCCCGCGCACCGGCCTTGGCCTCCGGCGCCACCGCGTCCTCGAGGTCGAAGATCAGTGTGTCGGCGGGCAGCGTGCGCGCCTTGTCGAGCGCCTTGGCGTTGGCGCCGGGCATGTACAGGCACGAGCGGCGGGGTCGGTTAGCGGACATTCTGAACTCCAGTGCTCTTGCCACGACACGCCTGAGAGGCGAATCTTCGCGGTTCCATGAAAAGCGTTCTCACCATTCAATCGCAAGTCGCCAGCGCGCGCGTGGGCAATTCGGTCGCGGTCTTCGCCATTGAACGGCTGGGCGTACCCACGATTGCGCTGCCGACGACACTGCTGGGGCGCCGGCCCGACCGTGGCGCCCCCGGCGGCGGCCCGATGCCGGCCACGGTGCTGACCTCGCTGATCGACGCGCTGGAGGCCGACGGGGCGCTGGCGCAGGTCAGCCACATCCTGACCGGCTACATCGCGCTGCCCGAGCAGGTCGACGTGATCCTCGATGTGGTGGCGCGGGTGAAGGACGCCAACCCCGGCGCCCGCTGGATTTGCGATCCGGTGATGGGCGATGCGGGCGGCGCGTTCGTGAAGCCCGAGATCATCGACGTCATCCGCAAGCGCCTCGCGCCCGCCGCTGATGTCCTCACGCCGAACCACTGGGAGCTGGAGACGCTGGCCGGCATTTTGCTGCCGACGATGACCGACGTGCATTCCGCCGCACGCGCGTTCGGCAAGCCCGTGATCGTCACCTCGGCGCCGACCGGGAAGGGCGTGGCCACATTCTATGTAGCGCCGACCGGATCATGGATCGTGGAAACACCGCGCCTGCCCGATGCGCCGAAGGGCGCGGGCGACCTGTTCACCGCGCTCTACGTGGCGCGCCGGGCGCTGGGCCAGAGCGTGGTCGTCGCGCTGGAGGCCGCCGCCGGCGCCACGCACGACGTGATCCAGCGTTCGCTGCTGGAGGGCGGCGGCCACCTCGCGGTGATCGCCGCGCAGGAGAAGCTGGAGCATCCGGACACGTGGCCCACGGCGGCGCCGTATGTTGCTTAGCCTGAGTGCATGACCTCCCCTCCTCCGCGTTAGCGGGGGAGGGGCCGGGGGTGGGGACCGGTGGTTCGACTGGACATGCGCCTTCGCCGTTGAGATTGAACAATCGGCCGGTCCCCCACCCCCCACCCCCTCCCCCAACATGCGTTGGAGGAAGGGAGCGAACTACCGAGGATTTGCATGTTCACCCAAGGCTCCGTCGCGCCCGGCTTCGAGAAGGTCGCCGAGGCGTTCGCGCAGAATTTCGAGGACGGCGCTGAGCTTGGCGCGAGTTTCGCGGCAATGCGCGACGGCGAGATCGTCGCCGAGCTGTGGGGCGGCTACGCCGACCGCAACAGGTCGCGGCCGTGGGACGCCGACACGCTGACGCCGGTGTACTCGACCACGAAGGGGGTGGCCGCGCTGGTCATCGCGAAACTCGTGGACGAGGGCGCGCTCGACTACGAGGCCACTGTCGCGTCGGTGTGGCCGGCGTTCGCCGCCAACGGGAAGGGCGCGATCACCATCGCGCAGGCGCTGTCGCACCAGGCGGGCCTGTGCGGGTTCAGGGAGCCGATCGATCCGGCATTGTGGCTCGATCCGCCGGCGCTGGCGGCGGCGCTGGCGCCGCTCGAACCGCTGTGGCCGCCGGGTTCGGCGAGTGGCTATCATCCGCTGACGTGGGGCTACATCGCCGGCGAGATCGTCAAGCGCGTATCGGGCCGCACGCTGGGGACCATTCTCAGCGAGGACATCTGCGACCGCTTCGGCATCGACTTCTGGATCGGCTTGCCGGACGAGGAGCACGAGCGCTGCGCGGAAATCCAGAAGCCGAAGACGGCGCCGGAGCTGGGTGAACTCACCGACCTCAAACGCATCGCTTTCATGACCAAGTGGTCGGCGCCCGATCGCGGCGGCGCGTTGTGGCGGCGCATCGAGATTCCCTCCGCCAACGGGCATGGCACCGCGCTGTCGGTGGCGCAGCTTTACGGCGTGTATGCCAACGGCGGCGCGCTGGATGGCGAGCAGTTCATCGGCAAGGACGCGTTCGCGGCGCTGACGAAGGTCCGCGTCGACAACGACGATCTCGTGCTGCCCGCGCACGTCCAGTTCGCGGCGGGGCCGATGCGGAATGCGCGCGGAGTCTATGGACCGAATCCGCACACGCTGGCGCATTCCGGCTGGGGCGGCTCGATGGGTCTCGGCGATCCGGACGCGCGGGTGTCGGCCGGCTACGTCATGAACAGGCAGGACCACCACCTGCAGGGCGATCCGCGCGCGCGGCGGCTCATCGAGGCGCTTTACGCGTGCCTTTAAATCAGGCGTCCACACGCGCGCGCAGGGAGCGATAGAACGTGATCGCGCTCGCGCCGGTTTCCGCAAGGTCTGGCGAGTCATAAACACGCCCCTCAACCGACGGCGCCGTGATCGCATGCGCCAATGCGCCCGTCGACATCTCGCCGTCGTAGAAGCGAACGACATCGCCGCCCATGCGGCCGTCGAGATCGGTGGCGAATGGCGTCCGCAACGTCAGCACGCGCGCGCCGGCGGACAGCGCATAGACGAGCGATCCCGAGTGCAGCACTTCGCGAAACGGAATGACCACGCAATCGGCGGCGCGCGTGCGCGCCAACATGTCGCCGTCCGGCAGGAAACGGAGATCGAGCACGACGCGGCTGTCTGCTTCGGCGCGGGCGTGAATCCGGGTCCTGAGCGCGGCGTCGGACGGCGCGCCACAGACCCACAGACAGGCATCGGCGTCGGGTAGCGCCCGGAACGCATCCATGAGGGGCAGAACGCCCTTGTACGGTCGGATCTGCCCGACAAAAGCGAAAA
>JANNVF010000320.1:0-10852 GCA_031414315.1 Hyphomonadaceae bacterium
GCACGCTCGATCGCGGCGCGGGGCTGCTGTTCGGCGCAGCGCGCGGCATTCTGATCGTGTCGCTGTTCGTGCTGCTGGTGCGCGCGGTGACGGGCCCCGCCGAAACCACCCCGCAGGCGACGACGCCCTCGTGGATGGTGCAGGCCAAGCTTTATCCGTTCTTCGACCGCACAGCGTCGGTGCTTGAGGGTTTAGGTCCGCGCGCGCGGACCTAGATCGATGTGCGGCGCGCGGGCGCCGATCCCAAGGAAGCCGCCGCCGTCGCGGTGGCGCCAGCTGAACCTGTCCCGGCGCCTGCGCCGAACAAATGAGGGCTTGATGACCGAGGCGCTCCAGGAGTTCGATCCGTACGATGAGGACAAACTCCGGGAGGAGTGCGGCGTCATCGCAGTGTTCGGAACCACCGAGGCGTCGGTCGTCACCGCGCTGGGTCTGCACGCCCTGCAGCATCGCGGTCAGGAGGGCTGCGGCATCGCCACCTACGACGGCGAGCGATTCTTCACCGAGCGCCACCTGGGCCTCGTGGGCGACCACTTTTCTGGCGATGCGGGCGATCTGCGCGAGCGCCTGCCCGGCTACATGGCCATCGGCCACACCCGCTACGGTACGCAGGGCGGACGCCTGTTGCGCAATGTGCAGCCGCTGTTCGCCGATCTCGCCTGCGGCGGCGTGGCGGTCGCACACAACGGCAACCTCACCAATGCCCGCGCGCTGCGCGCTGAACTCGTCGGCGGCGGCTCGATCTTTCAATCCACCTCCGACACTGAAGTCTTCCTGCAGCTCATGGCGCGCGCCGGACGCTTCAAGGTCGAGGACCGCTTCGTCGCCGCTCTCGGTCAGGTCGAAGGTGCCTACGCGCTGGTCGCGCTGACCAACGACGTCATTCTCGCCGCCCGCGATCCTATCGGCATCCGCCCCCTGGTGCTCGGCTGGATCGGCACGGCGCCGGTGCTGGCGTCGGAGACCTGTGCGCTCGCCACGGTCGGCGCGCGCTTCGATCGCGAGATCGAGGCCGGCGAGATGATCATCATCTCGAAGGACGCGCACGGCCAGCCGAAGCTGGAAAGCCGCTTTCCGTTCCCGCGCAGCGCGCCCCGTCCGTGCCTGTTCGAGTATGTCTACTTCTGCCGGCCCGACAGCGTCGTGGACGGCAAGAGCGTCTACAACGTGCGCAAGCAGATGCGCCGCAGCCTGGCGGAGGAAACCGCCATCGGCGCCGATGTGATCGTGCCGGTGCCCGACAGCGGCGTCGCCGCCGCGCTCGGGTTCGCCGAGCGCAGCGGCGTGCCGTACGATCTCGGAATCATCCGCAGCCACTACGTGGGCCGCACGTTCATCCAGCCGACGCAGACGGCACGCAAGAGCGGCGTCTCCATGAAGCACTCCGCCAACCGCGCGGTGATCGAAGGCAAGCGTGTGGTGCTGGTCGATGACTCCATCGTGCGCGGCACCACATCGAAGCAGATCGTGCAGATGATGCGCGACGCCGGCGCCACTGAAGTGCACTTCCGTTCGGCCAGCCCGCAGATCCGCTACGGCGACTACTACGGCATCGACATGCCTGACGTGGCCGAACTCCTCGCGCACAAACACAACGGCGACGTGGACTCTATGGCCAAATGGCTCAACGCCGACAGCCTTGGCTTTCTCTCCGTCGATGGCGTCTACGCCGCCATGGGCATGAAGCGCGACCCGCGCAACCCACAGTTCTCCGACCACTGCTTCACCGGTGACTACCCAACGCGCCTCGTCGATCAGTCGAGCCAGCGTGGATCGAGGGATCTGCAGTTGTCGCTGCTGTCCGAGCCCGAAGCGGCATGACAACGCCGGCAAGCGGGGTCGCGCTCGTCACCGGCGCCTCCCGCGGCATCGGGCGCTCAGCGGCGCGGGCGCTGGCGGCCGCCGGCTATCATGTCGTTGCGGTAGCGCGCAGCCAGAAGGCGCTCGAAGGCCTTGACGACGAAATCCGCAAGGCGGGAGGACAGGCCTCTCTCGTGCCGATGGATCTGAAGGACTACAACGCCATCGATCGCCTCGGCGGCGTGATCTACGAGCGCTGGGGCAAGCTCGATGCGCTGTGCGCGAACGCCGGCCACCTCGGCGAGCTGATGCAGGTGGGCGAAGCGCAGCCGAAGATGGTGGAGGAAGTGTTCGCCACCAATGTGCTCGCCAACCAGCGCCTGATCCGCTCCGTGGACAAGTTGCTACGTCTCGCCACGCCACCTGGGCGCGCGGTGTTTCTCACGTCGGGCGCCGCCGCCAACCCGCGCGCGTTCTGGGGCCCGTATGGAGCGAGCAAGGCCGCCCTCGAAGTGCTGGTGCAGTCGTACGCGGCGGAAGTCGCGTTCACCGGCGTGAAGGCCAACCTGCTCGATCCCGGCGCCACACGCTCCACGATGCGGGCGAAGGCGTTTCCCGGCGAAGATCAGAACACGCTGAAATCTCCCGACGTGGTCGCGGTCAAGATCGTCGAGATGCTGGCGCCGGATTACGCGGCGCACGGATCAAGGATCGTGCTCGCGCGTTAGTCACGAGCATCTGAGCCACCCATGACCAAAGCCAGTTGCCATTGCGGCGTGTTGAGTGTCGAAACTGACGCGCCGTTAACGGAAGTCATGGAGTGCAACTGCTCGCACTGCATCCGCAAAGGTTTCCTGCTAGCGTTCGTGCCGCGCGATCAGGCGACCGTCACCGCGCCGGAAAACGAAACCGCCACATACCTCTTCAACAAGCACGCCATCGAACATCATTTCTGCGTCCATTGCGGCGTGGAGCCGTTCGCCTATGGCAAAAATCCCGACGGATCGCTGATGACAGCGATCAATGTGCGCTGCGTGGAGCGCGTTGATCTGAAGTCTCTCAAGATCACGCCGCTCGACGGGGCGCACCGGCTCTAGGGCGCCGCGCAGCTTGTCTCGGACCACGCCGAGGCCGGCGCACGCATCATTTGGGCGCGGTAGAGAACCGGCCGATCGCGCGGGCCATCGCCTTGTCGATGGCCACGAACTCAAAACCCATCGCAACGAACACGACCATGATGCCCACGGTGTTCACCGCGAATTGTTGCAAGCCGATCTTCGGGAGTTCGATGAAGTAATACGCGTAGAATCCGTCCGTCGCGCCGCGGAGGACATAGTAGACAAGATACGCCGCCGGATAGATCAGCCATCTGAACGCGTCGGCCCACTTGTGCACACCCTTCGGCACGCAGGTGAGCCAGAACACGGCGGTCAGGACCGGCGTGCCGTAGTGAACCATCATGTTACCGACGAACTGCAAGCCCTGCGGATTCCACCGCGCCGCGAGGAGCGCGTGGTAGAGCAGTCCGACGATCACGATGTAGACAGTCATCGCCGTGAGCGTCTGCGGGCCCGGCCGGCCGCCCAGCGCGACGTGCGTCATCACGACGGCCACCATCAGGTTGGTCAACAGCGTGAAGTAGGCGCAGAAGCGCCACACGGCAGCGAGCACGCTGTGGCCGTCGGCGATGAAGATCTGGACCAGCAGGCCCATCTGCAGCGTGAGGCCGCTCCACGCAATGGCGGCGATCAGCGCCGCCATCACCCGCGCCGGCGCGCCCTTGATCATGCAGGCACGCGGCGCGGCGCGCCCATCCACTTGTCGATGGCGATGAACACAAGCCCAACCGCGCCGAAGAACGCGCACAGGCCGACCGCGTTCACCGCGAATGCGCTTAAGCCGATCTTCGGCAGGTCGATGAAAAAATACGGATAGAAGTTGTCCAGCGCACCGCGGCCGAGCATGTAGAGCATGTAGCCCGCCGGATAGATCAGCCAGCCCAGTACGTCGCGCCACTGATGCACGCCCTTCGGCACACACGTGAACCAGAACAGCGTCATCAGTATCGGCGTTGCGTAGTGGTTGATCTTGTCGGCGATGAAGAACAGCCCTTCCGGACTCCACGTGGCGCTGAGAATGAAGTGGTACACGAGCCCCACGATAGCGATGTAGAGCGTCGTCGCGGTCAGCGCCTGCGGACCGGGCGTCCAGCGCCCGCCGATCACATAGCCGCTCGCCACCAGCGCCACGATCAGGTTGGTCAACAGCGTGAAGTAGCCGAAGAAGCGCCACACGCCGGCCAGCGCGCCAGTGCCGTCGGCGATGAAGGACGACACCAGCAGGTACATCTGCAGCGCGAGACCGAGCCAGGCAACAGCCGCGATCACGCCCGCGAACACGCGTGTCTGCGCCGGCGTGGCCATCACGCCTCTCCGTCCGTGAACGGGTTCCTGTTCTGCCGCACGATCAGCCGCACCGGCATGCCGCCGAGATCGAACGCTTCACGGATACCACTCAGCAGATACCGCTTGTAGCTGTCGGGTAGCGCCGTGGCGCGCGAGCACATTAGCACGAACGTGGGCGGGCGCGATTTGATCTGGGTGATGTAGCGCGGCTTGATGCGCTTGCCGTTCACCGCCGGTGGCGGGTGCTTGGTGATCGCGTGTTGCAGCCAGTTGTTGAGGTCCGACGTCTTCACTCGCGCGTTCCAGTCGCCGTAGACCTCGGTCACCGCCTCCATGAACTTGCCAAGGCCGCGGCCCGCCTGCGCTGACACCTGGACGATCGGCGCGCCCTTGGTCTGGGGCAGCGCTTCTTCGGCGCGCTCGCGCAGTTCCTTGAAGCGCGCGCGCGGGTCCGCCACCTGATCCCACTTCGCCAGCACGTAGACCAGCGCGCGGCCTTCGCGCACGATGAGATCGGCGATGGTGAGGTCCTGCTTCTCGAACGCGTCCCTCTCGTCCATCACCAGCGCGCAGACGTCGGCGAAGCGGATCGAGCGCAGCGTGTCGCTCACCGACAGAGATTCAAGCTTGCCCTGCACCTTGGCCTTGCGGCGCATGCCGGCGGTGTCGACGAGGCGCAGCTTCTGGCCACGCCATTCCCAGTCGACGGAGATCGCGTCGCGCGTGATGCCCGCCTCCGGCCCGGTGAGCAGGCGTTCCTCGCCGAGCAGCGCGTTGACGAGTGTGGATTTACCGGCGTTCGGCCGCCCGATGATCGCCAGCCGGATAGGACGGTTTTCGCCGTGCGCCTCGCGGACCGATTCACCCGGCGCCACCGCGACGATGGCGGCGAATAGTTCCGACATGCCTTCGCCATGCTCGGCCGAAAGCGCGATGGGTTCGCCGTAGCCGAGCGAGAAGGCTTCGAGCCAGCCGGGCTCTGCGGCGCGGCCTTCGCATTTGTTGGCGGCCAGCACCACCGGCTTGCCCGAACGTCGCAGGATGTCGCCGAAGCGCTCGTCGAGCGGCGTGATGCCTGCGCGGGCGTCCACCAGGAAGATCGAGAGGTCCGCGTCGGCGATCGCCGCTTCGGTCTGGATGCGCATGCGCGCTTCGAGCGACTCGTCGGTGAGGTCCTCGAAGCCCGCCGTGTCGATCAGTTCGAGATCGAGATCGCCGAGGCGCCCTTCCGCCTCGCGCCGGTCACGGGTGACGCCGGGTATGTCATCGACAATGGCGAGCCTGCGCCCCGCCAGCCTGTTGAACAGCGTGGACTTGCCGACATTGGGGCGGCCGACGATGGCGATTTTCAAGGGCATGGGTACGGGCGTTTCTCCTTCCCCTGCACGGGGAAGGTGGGAGGGGTTTCGCGGCGGCGGAGCGCGCGCGCGTAGACTGGAACGCCGCACATGATGTTTTTTGCCGCCTTAATCAACTCCGGGGACGACGGGACGGCCCGCCTGCCCCCCATCTCCGCCGTTCACGGGGCGGAGATGGCGACGCCTGTCGCGCTGTGAAGCACGTCCTCTAGCGCAGGACGACGAGTTTCCCCTCGTCGGTCAGCAAGAACAGCTGTCCGCCGGCGACCACCGGGGGAATGTAGACCGCGCCGCCGACCTTCATGGTCTTCTCCACCACGCCCGTCAGCGGATTGACCACCGCAGCCTCCCCCGCCGAGGACGCCAGGAAGAGCTTGCCGCCGGCGAGCACGGGGCCGGTCCATGCGATACGACCCTTCCGCTCGTCCTCATCCTCGAAGCGACGCAGTTGCGTCACCCAGAAAGGCTGCCCCGTGGTGCGCTCGATGGCGGTCAGTTCGCCGTCGATGGTGACGATGAAGAGCGTATCGCCCGCCACCCACGGCGACTGCGTGGACGCCATGCCGCGCGCCCAGATGCGCTGGCCGGTGCGCTGGTCGATGGCGGCCAGGATGCCGGAGTGACTGGCGGCGTAGACGACGCCGTCGATCACGACCGGGCGCCCGGCGATGTCATTGATCGCCGACAAGGATGTGAGGCGTCCCGCGCGGGTCAGCGCGTCGACCCAGACGCGGCGACCGTTGGCCGCCAGCAACGCCACGACTTCCCCGGATGCAAACGGCGCGACGACCAGGTCGCCCTTTACCGCCGGGCTGGACGCCGCGAGAATGCGCGCGGGCTCCGCGATGGCCTGGTGGGTCCACTGCACCACGCCAGTCGTCGCATCCATGGCGATAAGTTCGCTGTCGTTGGTGACCGCGAACACCCGCCCGCCCGCAACGGTCGGCGCCGCGTGGAAGGGCGACTCCGAGGCGGTGCGCCAGACTTCCGCGCCGGTCGTTGCGTCGAACGCGGCGGCAAATCCAAATCCGGAAGTGGCGAACACCTTGCCGTCCGCGTACGCGACGCCGCCGCCCAGGGATGTCTTGTCGCGCCCGCGTCTGGGCGTCAGGTCCTTCGACCAGATGCGATTGCCGTCAGTGGCGCTGAACGCGGACAGATGCTGGTCAGCATCGAGAATGAAAATGCGTCCGTCCGCGACAACCGGCGGCGAGGAGATGCGTGTGTTGGCGTTGGAGCCCGCGCCCACGTCCTTGCGCCAGGCGATCTCGAACGCGCCGGACATGGCCGCATGCTGCGGTGCGTTGTCTGCGGGGCCGCCGGGCTGGGGCCAGTCAGCGACCTGCACAGGCTCCGGCAGCACTGGCTGGCGCCCGGCAAGCGCCGGATCGACTTCGAGTTTCTGCTCGAACGACAGGATCGAGATGCGTCCGTCCTGCGGTTCGGTGGTTTCGGTCTTCTTCTCGTTGTCGAACGGGTTGATGGCGCTCCCCACGCTGGAGACCGTGGAGCACGCCGACAACGTCGTTGCGGCAAACGCCAGCGCGACGATGGGACTGATGCGGCTCATTTCTTTTCTCCAGTCTTGTCGGACGCGGGCGTCACCACAGGTGATGCGGCGGGCGCGGGTGTTGGTATGGCGGGCGCGGGCGCGACGGGGCCGAGCACGGTGATGAAGCTCTGCGCGCGTTGGCGCACGCCACTCGGCGCATCAAGCGCGGTTTCAAGATACGCAAACTCCGAGCGCGCGCGATCGAGCATCCCCGCTTCGTACGCCTCCACACCGATCAGTTCGCGCGCGAGATACGAAAACGCATCGCGGCTGTCGATCATCGGCTGCAGTCGCGTCTGGAGCGTGGCGAAATTGTCGGTTTCGGCGGCGAGATACGCGGCGCGCAATTGCGCCGACTGTTTCACCACCGGATGTTTCGCGAGCTTGGCGGCGTTGTCGAATGCTGCAATGGCGCCCTTGAGATCACCCTGCGATTGCAGCAGGCCAGCGCGCTCCATTTCCGCGAGCGCCTTGTAGCCGGCGTGCGCCGACTTCTGAAAATCCGCGAGCGCCTGTTGCGCCGCGACGGGATCGGTCAACGCCTGTTCCTGAATGGTCGTGAAGCGCTCGCCAGCGCTGGCGTTCTGCGACGAACGCCACGCGGTGAACACGCTGTAGAGACCCACGAACAGCACCAGCCCCACGGCCGCGCCAATCGCGATCATTCCGTACTTGTCCCACCAGACCTGAAGCTTGTCCTCGCGGAGCTTCTCTTCGACTTCCTCGAAAATATCACTCACGCGCGGTCCATCCCCGTTCCTGGCTCGTCTAGCCGAGCACGTCTTGCGGGGCGGTCCCCCGGACGGCGCGGAAGCTAGCCGCGCTCGCCTTCGCCCGCAACGCGTGCCTTCGGCTTGAGCGCATACGTCTCGGCCGAGGCCGGAAAGCGCCGCGCCCGCACATCGGCGGCGTAGGACCCGATTGCGTCGTCCACAAGGCGGCGGAGGTCCGCATAGCGGCGCACGAACTTGGGCGTCCAGTCGAACAGGCCGAGCATGTCGTCGGTGACCAGAATCTGGCCATCGCAATGAGCCGACGCGCCGATTCCGATCGTGGGTGCGTGCACCGTGCGGGTGATTTCCTGCGCCAGATCCTCCGCGACCCCTTCCACCACGATGGCGAAGGCGCCGGCCGCATCGGTGGCCTTGGCCTCCTCCAGCACCCGGTCACGCTCAAGGCTCGTGCGGCCCTTGGCCCGGAAGCCGCCATCGACGTTCACGGCCTGCGGCCGCAGGCCCACGTGGCCCATGACCGGGATCCCGCGCCGGACCATGTACTCAACGGTGCGCGCCACTTCCGGCCCGCTTTCGACCTTCACGGCCTGGCAGCCGGTTTCCTTCATCAGTCGCGCGGCGTTGGCGTAGGCGGTTTCGGAACCCGCCTCGTAGCTGCCGAACGGCATATCGACGACGACCAGCGCATGGGTCGCGGCGCGCATGACCGCCTGGCCGTGCAGGATCATCATCTCCATGGTCACGCCGACGGTGGTCGGCAGGCCGTGCACCACCATGCCCACCGAGTCCCCGACCAGCAGGAGATCGCAGTGGGGGTCGAGGATGGCGGCCATCGGCGCGGTGTAGGCGGTGAGGCAAACCACCGGCTCACCGCCCTTGCGGGCGGCAATCTCGGGGGCGGTGACGCGTTTGGTCTGGGCGTGCTGCGACATGGGGCAGGTTTACATCTCGCGAGTGCGAGAAACCAGCCTCAGCCCCGCTCTGCGTAGGCCAGAGCAGCGACGCTCGCCGCAGCCGCGATCAGCAGCGCGGTTGCGCCGCCGCTCAGCATCGGCAGGTCGGGGGCGAAGCGAACCGCGCTCAGCGCGAGAGCAGTGCCCAGCGCTGACTTGAACGGCCACAGGATAGCGCCCGCAACCGCCACCACGCCAATCGCCAGCGCGTTGCGGCGGACCTTGTCGGAGGTGCGGACTTCATGAACGCGGGTCATCACCGAACGGACGAATTCATCGTCACCCATCGGAGGCCGCGGGCTCTCGCCGAACAGCGCACGCATTCTGGCGTCCTCGCTTTCTTCGGTCATGCTGCCGCTCCCTGGAACTCGGCCAGGACTTTCGCCCTGCCCCTCACAACATGAGACTTAACTGTGCCCAATGGAAGGCCTAACGCCTCTGCGGCTTCCGCGTGGCTCATGCCTTCCCCGTAGCAAAGCGCCATGGCGGCCCTTTGTTCCGGCGACAGCACCGCCATCACCCGGTCGAGGTCGAGGCGGGCTTCGTTGGCGGCCCGGTCGTCCTGAACGGTGGCGGCTTCAGCCATGACGGCATCCTCCCGGCGCTGTGACGCCTTGCTGGAACGGCGGTTCTGCAGGAACTGGGTATAGGCGATCCGGCATAACCAACCCTTGAACGACCCTTTGGCTTCGAAGGCGCCAATCCGGCGCCAGGCCATCACGAACGTCTCCTGCGCGAGATCGTCAGCGAGCGCGGCGTCGCCGGAGCAAAGCCGGCGGAGAAATCCGCGCACGAGGCTCTGGTTCCGGCGGACGAGGGTCTCGAAAGCATGAGACGATCCTCGTTTCGCTTCGCGCGCCAGAGCCTCGTCGGTATCGCTCACGTATCCTTCTTCTCACGCCGCATCATGGCGGCGACGAACTGTCCGATCCCGATCGAGCCCACGATGGCGGCGGCGACAAAGAAGCCGATCCCGGCGTCGCTGTCCCAGCCCCCGGTCCCGATGGCGCCCGAGGCCATAAGGCCGCCGACAACAAGCCCGACAGCGAGAAAGATCAGCACGATCCCGCCGCGCAGGTCCTGCGCCGAGGAGCGGACCGGCTTGCCCAGGGAACTGATGGTGTCGGCGTCGAGCTTCTGGCCGGAATCGATGGCCCGCCGGACCGTCTCGTTCAGCTCCTTCTTGCCCTGCACCGAACCCCACACGGAGACCGCGACGATGCCGAAGATCATCAGGGTTCCGAAAATCGGGATGAGAATGTCTTCCATTGGTAGAACTCCTAGTTCGGTGCGCGGCTCAGGACCGGGTGAAAGACAGGGCCGCAAGCGGGCCGGCGAAACAGGTGGCGATCAGCACTAAGGCCAGCATTTCCAACATTTCCATTCTCCTCGAATTTGGTCCGCCTGCGTGGCGGTGACAGGGGAATGATGCAGCGCGAGCCCCGGTTGGATGCGCCAACCGGGATCAAGGCGAAAAAAAGGCGCTGGAATCACCTGGAACGCAACTGGCCCGCTGGCGGGACACCTAGCCCGCAGCGATCAGGCGTCCGCCGGCCCAGAGCGCGGCAGTCATGGCGCCCCCGATCACGGCCATGGACCAGGTATCGGCCCCGACAAACTCGAACATCAGCGCCACCCCCGCGATCGCCCCGCCCGCGCCGAACCCGATCAGCGCCCGGCGGACGACGTGCGCCCGCGCGTTGACCGCCCCCATGCGCGTCAGCGTCGCCGCCGTGAAGGCGTAGTCCCGCGCCGGCGGCTCATCGGCTTGCCACAAGGCGTCCAGCGGCGAGCGGGGCGGATCAGTCTGTGTCATCTGGCGTTCCGGTGGCTTCGAGCAATTTGGCGCGCCCCCGCGTCACATGGGACTTCACGGTGCCCAGCGGCAAGCCCAGCGTCTCCGCCGCCTCCGCATGCGACCAGCCGCCCGCGAGGCACAGCGCCACGGCGGCTCGCTGGTCGTCGGGCAGGGCCGCGAGCGCGGTACGGAGCGTCAGCAGGCTGGGGTCGGCGGCGCTCACGGTGTGGTCCTGCTCGCGCGCCCAGGCGT
>JANNVF010000321.1:0-4450 GCA_031414315.1 Hyphomonadaceae bacterium
GATCGCGGTGCACGATCCCGCAGCGCGCGAGAAACTGCTCGCCATCATCGCCGCCGACGTGGGCCGGCTCGACCGGCTGATCACCGACATCTCCCGCGCCTCCCGGATCGAGGCCGAGACCGCGCGGGGCGCGCCCACCCTGATCGACCTCGCCTGGATGCTTCCGCAGATTGTGGAGACCTACGAGGCCACTCGCCGCGACAATGAGGTGGCGGTGATTTTTCGAGGGCCGGCGCCAGCTCAAAGTCTCGTGATCGGGCAGGAAGCGCCGCTCGGCCAGGTGCTCCGCAACCTCATCGACAATGCCAAGTCATTCAGCCCGGATGTGGGGGACGTGACGGTTTACGTAGCGGAAGAGACGCGTCGCGACGGCCGCTGGCTGAGCGTCTACGTGGAGGATGCGGGGCCTGGCGTGCCGGAGGACAATCTGGAGACAATCTTCCAGCGATTTTACACTGAACGCCCGAAAGGCACGGCTTTTGGGGGCAATTCCGGGCTCGGGCTCGCTATCGTCCGGCAGATCATCGAGACCCACAAGGGCAAGGTCTGGGCTGAAAACATCCCCGGCGAGACCCCCGGCACGGTCACCGGCGCCCGGTTCATCGTCGAACTGCCCGCAGCGCCTCCCGCCGGGAGCGTTTAGGCAGTTGTTGGATACCCGGTGAGGCGAACCGGCCACACTGTGTATCATCTGCCCGCGCTGATATCGCACAGGCGCCTTTTGTTAGAGGGTGGTGCTATGACGAACCCCCACATGGAACAGGTGTAATCCCGATGATCGGCGTTGTGGTGGTCTCCCATGGCCATCTTGCGAACGAGTTCGTGGCGGCCGCCGAGCATGTGGCCGGCCCGCAGCGCCAGATGCGCGCCGTGGCCATCGGGCCCGAGGACGACATGGAGGCGCGTCGCCAGGACATCCTGGACGCGATGCGCGCCGTCGATGACGGCTCCGGCGTCATCATCCTCACCGATATGTTCGGCGGCACGCCGTCGAACCTGTCGATCTCGGTGATCAACGAGGGCATGGTCGAGGTCATTGCCGGGGTGAACCTGCCGATGCTCGTGAAGCTCGCGGTAGAGCGCACGCGCCAGCCGCTGGAAGTCTGCGCCGCCATGGCGCAGGAGGCGGGCCGCCACTATATCCGCGTCGCCTCGGCGGAACTCGCTGGCGGCGCCTGAGCGCTCCGTTGCGGTGGGCGTCGCCGTCGTTATCTCTATCGGATGGCCAAAGCTCTCACCACGCACCAGAGGGCCGAACGTGCGCTCACGCGCTTCGGTCTCACGCTGCCGGAAACGGAGGCAGCGCTCGGCCTGCCACCGACGCGTGCGCTTCTGGTGAAGGGCAAGACGTTCTACATTTTCGGCGCAAAGGGCGAGCCGCTCGATGCGCTGACCGTCACCATGAAGCTGCCGATCGCGGCGGAGATGGTGCAGGATCTGCCCTTCGTGCGGCCGAGCAAAGGCTGGTACAAGCAGCACAACTGGGTGCACGCGCAGTTCGGTGCGGATGATGACATCCTTGGGGAGATGGACACCTTGAAGGGCTGGATGCTGCAGAGCTACCGCGCCATCGCGCCGAAGACACTGGGCAAACGCGTCGGATGACAGCGCTGTCCCGCACACTCCTGATCGTGAACCAGCGCGGCCTGCATGCGCGTGCCTCGCGCAAACTGGCCGAACTCGCGCTCGCCTATGACGCGCGCATCACTGTGCGCCGGGAGGACGATGTGGCGGACGCGACGTCGCTGATGGACCTGATGATGCTGGGCGCGGCGTTCGGCTGCGAGATAACGGTGATCGCCGAAGGAGTGCAGGCCGCCGATGCGCTGGAGGCCATCGCACGGCTGGTGGCCGACAAATTCGGCGAGGGCGAGTAGCGGCGCGCAGCGTCGATGCATCCGGCCGCGCTGCCAGCGGCGTCAATCACGGACAGTCACCCGGATATCTCATGATCACGCGTTTTCTCGCGCCTCTGGCCGCCTTGCTCATTTTAGGCGCCGCCGCCCCGCAACCCACCATGCTCGTCGTGCGGCCCGTGCTCGAAGCGGGCGCGTTCAGGGCGATGGACCTGGCGGTGTCGTTCAACGGCGAGATGGACGGCGAGACCGTGCTCGATCTGCCCGACGACTGGGGCGGGGAGTCACAGCTCTGGAAGGCCCTGCGTGACCTCCGCGCCGACGGCGCTGCGATCTCACCCGGCGCCGACGCCGCGCACCGCGTGTTGCGCCATGCGCCCGGAGCGCGCGTCACCGTGCGCTATAGGGTCGTGCAGGACACGGACGGCCCGCCCGAAAGCGGTAACGGCAACGACTATCGTCCACTGATCCAGCCGGGCCATTTCCAGCTGCTCGGCAACGCCATCGTCGCATTGCCGGCGGATGCGCGGATGCGTGGCCCCGCGACGTTCCGCATCGAGGGCATGCCGGCCGGGATGGCGTTTGCGTCTGATCTCGAACACGGCGCCATGGGCCGGTCGCTCACGGTGCTCGACCTCGCGGAAAGCGTGATGGTCGGCGGTGATTTCCGTATCCTCGACGCGGGCGGCGGCGTGCGCATCGCCATTCGCGGCAGCTGGCCGCGCGATGATACGGGCTGGCGGGAAAAGCTCGCGCGCATCGGCGCTGCACAGCGGGCGTACTGGGGCGCTCGCGCCGAACCCTATCTCGTCACCATCCTGCCGCTGTCGCTTGAACCGGGCGCCACTTCCATTGGCGGCACGGGCCGCAACGATGGCTTTGCGTTCTTCGCCACCACCAACGTGCCGCCCGAACGGTTCGACGGCACGCTCGCGCACGAGATGATGCACACGTGGATTCCGGGGCGCATCGGCGCCATGGCGGAGACTGACGAACAGCTCACCTACTGGCTGTCGGAAGGCTTCACCGACTGGGGCTCCTTCCGCGCTATGGTGCGCGGCGGTCTGTGGTCACCGGAGCAGTTCGCGGCGGAGTTCAACGAACGTCTCGAAGCCTACGATCTGTCACAGGTCCGCACCGCGCCCAACACGCGCATCCTCGCCGACTTCTGGTCGAGCCAGGATGTGCAGAAGCTGCCATATCAGCGCGGCATGCTGCTCGCCACGCTGTGGGATCATCGAATCCGTGTGGCGTCGAGCGGACGGAGGGATCTCGATGACGTGCTGTTGCAGATGCAACGCACCGCTCAGCGCCGCCCCGATCTCACCGCCGACAGGATACTGCCCGTCGCCATGCGCGTCGCCGGCGGCGTCGAGATTGGCGTCGATCTGACGACGCTCGTGCAGGAAGGTGGTGTGGTGGAATTGCCGGCCGACATCTTCGCGCCATGCGGAGCGATCGTCTCGGAACGCCGCCGGCTCTGGGAGCGCGGTTTCGATTTCGACGCCACGCGCCGCGCCGGCTGGGTCATCGCCGGCGTCACGCCGGACTCCAACGCCTACGCCGCCGGCCTGCGCAACGGTATGCAACTCAAGCAGTGGTCGGAACGCTCCGACCAGCGCGACGCCACGCGCGTGGTCACCGCCGGCGTCAGCGATCAGGGCGTGGCGCGCACCTTCACTTGGCTCCCCGCCGGCACGGAGACGCGCGACGTGCGCAAACTCGTACTGGACGCGACGACCCCGACGCAGCACCATGCCTGCGTGGCGCGCCTGGGCGGCCAGTAGAGCGGGGCGGTAGATGCGGTGGGCGGCGGCGCTGCTGGTCTTGTGGGCGATCCTTGCGGGCAATGCGTTCGCGCAGGCGCCGCGCCGCGTGGCCCTCGTGATCTCGAATGGCGCGTACATCAATGTGCGCACGCTCCCCAACGCCGTGCGCGACGGGGAACTGATGGCGGCGACGCTGCGGGCCAAGGGCTATGAGGTCCGCGTTGCGCGCAACCTCGCTGCGGCCGCGCAACGCGGCGCGCTCGTGAATTTCTCGCTGACCGCGAATGGCGCTGACACGGCGCTGGTCTACGTGTCCGGCCACGGCGTCATCACGCGGGGCACGAGCCGCTTCGTTGGCGTCGACGCGCCGCGCAACCTGAGCGACTCGGTCCTCGCCACGTATTCGATGACCGTGGCGGATGTCTTCACGGCGGTGGGCGGCGCGCGCCGTCGCGTCGTGTTGTTCGACGCCTGTCGCGAAAGCCCGTTCGCCGTATTGACAGCGCCGTCGCCCCGAGGCGTCGGCTTTGCCTTCACCGACATATCGCGCTTGCGCGACGAGAGCTATCTCGCCCACGCGGCGCGCGCTGGCGCCTACGCGTTCGATGGCGAGGCGGGCGGCAACGGCCCGTTCGCCACCGCGCTCTCGGCGCGCCTTGCAGCGGACGGTGACTCCGACATCGCAGCATTGCTTGGACACGTGCGCGCTGATGTGGCGGCAGCGACCGATGGGACCCAGGAGCCGGCGCTCTATCTCCCGCCGCGTGCGCCTGTGCCGCTGGCGCCTGCGGTCGCGAACGGGCCGTGCGTGGATTGCCCCGCGGC
>JANNVF010000322.1:0-5086 GCA_031414315.1 Hyphomonadaceae bacterium
ACGTGGTCACGCCGCCGACGCGCGCCGGTGGGCTCGACTTCAAGGTGGCGCCCGTCACGGTGCGCGACACCTTCCTGCCCAACGGTGTCTTCAATCACAAGGCGCACGAGCCCGGCGTGCAGGACTGCAAGACCTGCCACACAGCGGAGACGTCGCACTCCAGCACCGACGTCATGGTGCCCTCGATCGCCACCTGCCAGGAATGCCACGGCGGCGAGCACGCGCAGGCGCAGGTACAATCGAGCTGCGTCATGTGCCACGGGTTCCACTCCGCCGAGGCCGACGCGACGCCGATGCGACCGGTCGGCGCAGGCGGCTCGCCAGCGCCGCAGAAGGCGCGCATGATCGCGCCAGCTCGCGGATTGTTCAGATGATTGTCGCACGCGCATGACTGTGGAATTGGGGCACTACGCCCTCGTGCTGGCGTTCGTGGTCGCGATCGTGCAGGCTTTCGGCGGCCTGTGGGGCGCCCACACCCGCAACCCGCACGCGATGGCCCTCGCCGGGCCCGCCGCCGTCGCGCAGGCGGGGCTCACCGTGCTGGCGTTCATGATGCTGATGAACGCCTACCTCACGTCGGATTTCAGCGTCGCCAACGTCTACCAGAACAGCCATTCCGCGAAGCCCCTGATCTACAAGATCGCCGGCGTGTGGGGAAACCACGAAGGCTCCATGCTGCTCTGGATCACGCTGCTGGCGTGCCTTGGCGCCTGCGTCGCCGTGCTCGACCGCAAGCTGCCGCCGACGCTGCGTGCCCGCGTGCTGGGCGTGCAGGCGGTGATCGCGTTCAGCTTCCTCGCGTTCAGCCTGTTCACCTCCAATCCGTTCGAACGCATGGACCCGATCCCGCTCGACGGGCGCGATCTCAACCCGCTGCTGCAGGATCCCGGTCTCGCGTTCCATCCACCGACGCTCTACCTCGGCATCGTTGGCTTCTCGGTCGCGTTTTCGTTCGGCGTCGCGGCGCTGCTGGAAGGCCGCGTTGACCCCGCATGGGCGCGCTGGGTGCGGCCGTGGACTCTCGTGGCGTGGACGAGCCTCACGCTCGGCATCGCGATGGGGTCGTGGTGGGCCTACTACGAACTCGGCTGGGGCGGGTTCTGGTTCTGGGACCCTGTGGAAAACGCTTCGCTGATGCCGTGGCTCGCCGGCACCGCGTTGCTGCACAGCGCCGCGGTCGTGGAAAAGCGCGACACGCTGAAGGCGTGGACGATCCTGATGGCGATCACCGCGTTCACCACCTCGGTGCTCGGCACGTTCATGGTGCGCTCTGGCCTGCTGACCAGCGTGCACGCCTTCGCCAACGATCCCGCGCGCGGCACGCTGCTGCTCATCCTCTGCGCGCTGATGACCGGCGCGGCGCTCACGCTCTATGCGTTCCGCGCCAGTGCGCTGCGCCCCGGGGGCAGTTTCAACACCGTGTCGCGCGAGACCGCGCTGGTGGTGAACAACCTGCTGATGGCGTCGCTGCTGTTTGCGGTGATGATCGGCACGTTCTGGCCGATCTTCGCGGAAGTGTTGTTCAACGATCGCGTCTCGGTCGGCGCCCCCTACTACAACCGTATCGCCGTGCCGCTCACCGTGCTGCTGGCGTTGGCAATGTCCGTCGGCATGCAGTTGCCGTGGAAGCGCGCGGACCTGCGTGCGGCGGCGCGGCGGCTGCGCATTGCCGCGATCGTGACCGTGGTGGCGATGGCCGTTGCGTTCTGGTTCACCGCGCAGTCGAAGGCGCTGGCGACGCTCGGCGTCGGCATGGGTGTCTGGATCGTCGCGGGCGCCGTACTGGACATTGCGCTGCGCATCAAACTTGGATCGGTTGGCGCCGCGGAGACGCTGCGGCGCGCCGGCGGATTGCCGCGCTCCGCGTGGGGCGGCGCCATCGCGCACGCGGGCCTCGGGCTCGTGATCCTCGGCATCGTCGGCACCACGCTCTGGGTCAGCGAAAAAGTGCAGGTGATGAAGCCCGGCGACCACATCGAGATCGCCGGCTATGGACTCACCTACGACCGCGTCGCCCAGACCCGCAACGACAACTACGAAGTGGAAACCGCGACCTTCATCCTCAGCCGCGACGGCAAGAAGATCGACGAGATGCTGCCCGAACGGCGCTGGTATCCGGTGGCGGAGATGGCGACCACCGAGGCCGCGATCCGTCTGCGGTGGCTGAGCGACCTCTACGTCGTGCTCGGCGATCCGCGCGACACCAATCCCGACGCCCGCGTCGTGCGCGCCTATCACCATCCGCTGGTCAGCTTCCTGTGGGGCGGCTCGCTGGTGATGGTGCTCGGCGGGCTCGTGTCGCTGACGGACCGCCGCTACCGGATCGGCGCGCCGGCGCGCAAGACGAAGGCCGCGCCGCAAACAGTCGCCGCGGAATAACGCCAAGCGGCTGCGCGCCATGCTGATCGCCGCGACCATCGCGCTCTCGCCGGTCGTGGGCGCAGCACCCGCGTGGGCGGTCGATCCCGAAGACCAGCTCGCCGATCCGGTGCTGGAACGACGTGCGCGCACGATCAGCAAGGAACTGCGCTGCCTCGTCTGCGCCGGGCAATCGGTGGACGAATCCTCCGCGCCCGTCGCGCAGGCGCTGCGCAAGATGGTGCGCGAACGGCTGGCGGCCGGAGACACCGACGACGAAGTCATCAGCGCGGTTGCGGCGCGCTACGGCGACTACGCGTTGCTGAAGCCGCGCTTCACGGCGGAGAACCTGCTGCTCTGGATCGGCCCGTTCCTGGTGCTGATCGGCGGCGGCTACGGCGCTTGGCGCTTCATCCGCGCCAACCGTCTCGCCACCACAGAGGCGCCGCCGCTGACCGACGATGAGCGCGCAGCACTTGAGCGGATCGAGCGCGACGCCAGCTGACGCGACAAGCGGCGGGCAAAAATTTGGGCGAGAACAGGCGTCGACGCGCAACAACAGGCGTCAACTGGCGTCAGCGTTCGATATCGGGCTTTGACTGGCGACATGAGCGGGGCCTCCGTGTTGTGCTCTTGCCGGATCTACGCCGGCCTTCATCGGCGCAGTATGCGACGACGCCGATCCCAGCCGAATTGTGTGCGTCGAATACACAGGCGCCGGTACCGCCGGCTTTAGCCGGCTCGTTGTGGGCCAAGGACCTCGATGCGGGAAGAAGCGCCGGCTAAAGCCAGCAGTACGGGGAAGAGCAAGTTGCGTTTCCCCCTTTTTCCGTAGCTCAGCGGCCCGGCAGCGTTTCGATCGCCGCTGTCACCTGCGCGCGATCGGGCGAACCCGCCGGGAGCGACTTCTCCAGCGACTGCCAGCGCCGCCGCGCGGCGGCGTTGTCGCCCCGCTCCTTGGCGTAAAGCCCGAGCGACCAGAGCGCGTCCGGATCGTTCGGCGCCAGCGCCAGCACCCGCTCGTGGGCGCGCGCCGCTTCGGGCTTGCGCTCCAGCACGTCATAGGCGCGCGCCAGGCGACGCCAGCCATCGACATCGTTGGGACTGGTTTTGAGCCGCGCCGCGAGTTGCGCGACCATGCCCTCGATCATCGCGGTGCGGTCGGCCGGCGCCATTTTGCCCGCCGCCTGCACGTCGGCGGCGGTCGGCCCCCGCGCTGGCGCGCCCGTCGATTTCTGCACAGGCGCCGGGCGTCCTTCGGCGGTGGCGATCTGACGCTCCAGCGTTTCGCGCCACGGCGCCTCTGCGGGCGTATCGGCCAGCAGCGCGCGCCAGTCACGCAGCGCGCCCGGCACATCTCCGCGCTGGGTCTTGGCAAGCGCCAGGTAGTAGCGCGCCTGCGGGCTGCCCGGTTCGGCGCGCAGCATGTGTTCGAAAATGCTCTGCGCTTCAGGATCGACCACGCCGTCATCGGCGATCACCCGCGCTTCGGCATACTCCGCCGCCAGGGCGCCGTCGGTTCCGTTGGTCAGCGTGATCGCGCGCTTGTAGGCGTCGAGCGCCTGCTCGGTGCGCTCCAGCCGCATAAGACTGCGCGCCATCAGCGCCCAGCCGGTGGCGTCGTCGGGGTTCTGTTCAAGCTTTGCGGAGAGTTGCCGGACGAGATCATCCATCTGGCCGTGCATTGCATCGCCGCCGGCGATGGCGCTGCCTGCGTCCGCGCGCGCGCGGAGTGGTTGGTCCGGCGTGCTGGGCTGACCGATCGTCAGGTAGAGCGCGGCAGCGGCGACCACGACACCCGCACCCACCGCGATGGCGACAAACTTCGGTGCGCTGGTTGATTGATCGGCGGCATCAGTGGAGCGGGCGCCGGCCGCGATCAGGCGCCGCTCGATCTCGAGGCGGGCCGCGGCGGCTTCCGGTTCTGCGAGCGCGCCCCGCTCCACGTCACGCCGCACTTCTTCAAGCTGGTCCCGATACACGGTGGCGTTGAACGCGTCGGCCGTTGCGGGCTTCTGCTGCGGACGCAGAAGCGGCCGCGCCAGCGCCCAGGCGACGGCGAGCGTGATCGTCGCGGCGAACAGAAACAGCAGCATCAGCGAGGCTTCTATCCGATTTCCACCGGACCGGAAGGGCCGCGCAGCGCGCTCATGCGATCGTGTAGGCCACCACGGGCTGGGCGACGCCCTTCAGCTTCACCTCGCCCAGCGCCTTCACCTCGCCGGCGCGCTTGGCCAGCCGCATGGTGCTGTCGCTGAACAGGATGTGCGTATCGGTTTCCTTGTTGGCCGCTTCCAGTCGCGCCGCGATCACCACGACCTGCCCGTAGGCGGTGTAGTTGAAGCGCTTCTCGCCGCCGAAATTGCCGACCAGGCATTCCCCGGAATGGAGCCCGACGCGGGTCCGGCCCAGCTTGTGCCCGTAGCGGGTCGCCACCTCGAGCCGATACGCCTCCGTCATGGTGACGATGTCGCGCGCACAGGCGATCGCCCGATCCGCATGGTCTGTGTATTCGAACGGCGCGCCGAACAGCACGATGACGCCGTCGCCGGTCAGCTTGTCGAGCATCGCTTCGTGCTTCCAGAGCACCTCATAGAGACCATCGAAATAGCCGTTCATGATCAGCGCGAGATCTTCCACGGCAGATTCAGCGACCAGCACCGAGAAGTTCTCGATGTCGCTGACCATGACCGTGATCTCGCGCCGCTCGGCGCCGATCGTCATCGGC
>JANNVF010000323.1:0-4862 GCA_031414315.1 Hyphomonadaceae bacterium
CAGGCGCCCGCCGATATGGCGGCGCCGGCATGAACCGATCAAGAGCGTTGCAGACGAACCCTACAGCCCGGTAATGTCGCGCCAGACCGGGGAGAGACAATGAAGATCGCGATCAGGACATTGGCGGCGCTGGCGCTGACCGTGGTGACGATGGCGGCGAGCGTGGCGCAGCCCGTGCCGGAGAAGCGTGTGGCGCTGCTGATCGGGAACGACACGTATCCGGGGGTAGATGGTCTGGCGCTGGTGAACATTCCGCGCGATCTTTATCTGCTCGAGGCGTCGTTCCGACGGGCGGGATTCGAGGTGGACAGTGCCCGCAATCTCTCCCGCGCGTCGGCGCGCGAAACACTGCAGGCGTTCGCGCGCAAGGCGCGCGACGCAGACGCGGCCGTCATCTATTTTACTGGCGCTGGGATGGAGGTCGACGGCGTCAATTATTTTGCACCGACCGAGTTCAACGACGACGTTTTCAATTTGGAGCAGCCGACACCAGTGGAGCTTGAGGCGACGATGGTGCCGGTGTCGGAGTTCATCACCGCCGTGCAGCCGGCGCGACGCTTCTCGCTCGTCATGTCGGACTCTGGCCGGATGAACCCTTGGATGCGTTCTACTCGTGGCGCTTTAGTTGTGCCCCGTACGCTCGCGGAAGTCGCGGCCGATTCAGACGTGCTCGTTTTTTACGCCTCTGGTCCGGCCGTGGGCTCGCTCGATGGACCTCCAGGCGGCAACGGCCCGTTTGCGGCTGCGGTGGCCAAGCACATGGTCGAGGAAAATCTCGAAATCGGGCTGTTCGTGCGGCGCGTGCGGGCGATGGTGCGCCAGACCACGGCGGATGCGCAGCGGCCCGCGCTCTACGGCCAGCTCAGCGACAGCGAGTTCTATTTCGTGGGCGGGCCGCCGCCGCGCCCGGCGCCGCTCATCCTCACCGATCAGCCGCGCCTCGCGCTCGTCATCGGCAACAGCGACTACAACAAGGACGGCGATCTCAACGACGATCGCGAGAGCGCCGCTGTGCGCGAGCAGGGCTTCGCGCCGGATCTGCCCAATCCCGCCAACGACGGGCGCGACATCAAGGTCTCGCTGGAGCGTATGAAGTTCCAGGTCGATCTGGTGGAGAACGCCGACTACGAGACGTTGCTCAATGCGCTGTTTGCGTTCGAGACCAAGGTCGTCGAGGCGGGCGAGGACGCCATCGTCATCGTCTACTATGCCGGTCACGCCATCCAGGTCGGCGGCGCGAACTTCCTGGTGCCGGTCAACGCCAAGTTGCCGGCGATCGATCTCGACCGGCTCACCGGCCCGCAAGCCGAACTTGCGCTGCAGCGGTACGCGCTGCCGCTGCAGACATCGCTGCTGGAGCGGCTCAAGAACCCGAGTTCGCGCGGGCTCAATCTCGTGATCCTCGATGCGTGCCGGGAAAATCCGTGGCAGCGCGGCGGCGCCACACGCACCGTCGGCGGGCGCACCGTGGGCGGCGGGAGCGGGCGCACGCGCGGTCTTGGCGAAGTGCGCATCGACCTGCGCCGCACTGCCATCGCGTATGCGACAAAGCCGGGTGACGTCGCTGACGATGGCGCTGGGGTCAACAGCCCGTACACCTCGGCGTTGAAAGCCTTCATCGAGGAGCCGGGCGTCTCGGTGATCGAACTGCTCAATCGCGTGGGCGAGCGGGTGGAGAAGGATACCGAGGGCGGGCAGGTGCCGTGGACGAACACGCCGGCCCTCGGGCGCACCTGCCTCGGCGTGTGCGCCATCTCGCAGTAAATCGCCCGTCCGGGGAATTTGACGCAGATAAAACCACCCCTCGGCGAAAGAGGTTAAGGTCTGTCACGAAATTTGTCTGGTACCGTGCACAACTTTCGCGCGTAGTACCTGCATCGGCCGCTCGGTTCTACTGGCAAGCGGCCGGCTGAGAGTTGTTTACGCTCCCGCCCTGCGCCGGAGTTGTTGTGTCCACCATCGATCAAACCACCGTCAAGAACCGCATTCTCAAGGCGTTGCCGGCGAAGGAATTCGCCATGCTCGCCAAGGGTCTGACGCCGGTCCGCCTCGACTTCGGCCAGACGCTGCACCACTCGGGCGAGAAGATCGAGTCGGCTTACTTCGTCGAGACGGGCTTCATTTCGGCGCTGGCGGTGCTGAGTACTGGGCAACCGCTCGAGATCGCGCTGATCGGCGCAGAGGGCGTCGCCGGGGTTTCGGTGATGCTAGGCGCCGATACCGCCTACGCCGAAACCACGTGCCAGACCGGCGGCGACGCCTGGCGCATGTCGGTCCCGGCGTTCCGGGAAGCGATTGCACATGCGCCGCGTTTGCGTGACCTGCTGCTGCGCAGTGTGCACCTGTTCCATGTTCAGGTCGCCCAGACCGCCGCGTGCAACGCCCACCACGATCTGAGCGAACGTCTCGCCCGCTGGCTGCTGGCCGCGCACGATCGCGCTGGCGTACCCGAACTGTCGCTGACGCAGGATCTGATCGCGGTGATGCTCGGCGTGCGCCGCTCGACCGTCAGCGTCGCGGCGGGCATGCTGCAGAAGGCCGGGATCATCCGCTACCAGCACGGCAAGATCACCATTCTCAATCGCGCCGGATTGGAAGACGCCGCCTGCGAATGCTACGAGGCTGTGGCTGGTGAGTATCGCCGCCTGTTCGGCGAAAGTCAGATTGAAGCGCCACCGATCGTCGTCGCGCCCTGACATGCGTCCGATACTTGCGTCCAATTTCGGACATTGCATCTTGACTTGTGTTAAAAACGCATGACGCAAGCCAAATCCGTGCGTTGGCGCACCGACTTATCCCCAGCGGTCGTGTCTAGTTCTCCCAGGCCAGGGAGAACGGCATGCCAGCAGAACGCATCACGGAAGATTTGGTTCCCCAGAGGGCGCCGAAGTTTGCGCTGTTTGGCGCCTCAGCGCAGTCCGATCTCCGCGCCGAAAACGCCCGGCTGCGTCTGCGCCTGAAGGAGTGCGAGGAGGTCGCATCCCGCTACGCCACCATGCTGCGCGAGGGCGATCATCGCATCAAGAACAGCCTGCAGATCGTGTCCGGCCTGATGCACCTGCAGGCGCGGCGCGAGGAAAGCGCCTCGGCCAGCATCGCGCTGCGCAGTGCGGCGGGGCGGGTCCAGTCCATCGCGCGCATTCACGACGCACTGCAGGCGGGCCACGGCGAGGACACGGTCGATGTCGGCCGCGTGCTGGAAACCATGTGCCAGGGGCTGCAGGCGATGGCCGGTGATCCGCAGGCGGTGGATGTGGTTGTCCATGTCGAGCCGATCCGCGCCCCGGTGTCGATTGCCCAGCCTGTCGTGCTGGCGGTCAACGAACTGGTGGTCAACGCGCTGCGCCACGCCTTTCCCGATGGCCGCACCGGCACAGTCATGGTCAGCGTCACGCGCGTGCGAGACGACCTGTGCGTGGTCGTCGCCGATGATGGCGTCGGCCTGCCGGAGACCTACGCCGAAGGGCGCGGCTACGGCATGACGCTGGTCCGCGCGATGGCCGCGCAGGTCGGCGGCACGCTGCTGGTGGAAAACAAGGACGGCGCGCGGTTCACGCTCACCGTCCCGGCGCAGGGCCTGCTGCAACCGCTGGGGTAGGGCCCACGGCAATTGCGGGTTAACCGGTGACGGCCTAGGCACGGCAGGACGTTTTGCCAGGTTGCCGATGGACCCGATCACACACCTCCTGCCGCTCAACGCGCCCGCGCGGGTGTCGCCGCCGTTGTATCCGGGCGATCCCGCGCCGTGGTTCGTGGCCCCGTCCGATGTGAATCCGCGTTTCCAGTTTTCGTCGCTCGGCGGACGCCCGGCGGTGCTGGCGTTCGTGGAGACGATGCGCGGGCCGACGGGAGAGGCGATGGTCGCGGCGCTGCTGGCGGCGACACCGCAGCTGGCCACCACCACCACCGCGCTGCTCATCGTCACCGCCGATCCCGCCGATGTCACCGCCACGCCGCCCGATGGTCTCGCCGGCGTGCGCTATATTTTCGACGGCGATCGGTCGCTGAGCCGGATCTACGGCGCCTGCACCGACGACGGCGTCTTCCGCCCGACGACGTTCATCGTCGATGAACGCCTGCGGCTGTTCGCAGTCGTGCCCGCGCCCGACGCCGACACGCATGTGGCGTCCGTGATCACGCATTTCGAACGGATGGGCCCTGCGCCGCCAGGACGGCGCGCGCTGCCACAGGCGCCGGTGCTGATGATCCCCAACGTGTTCGAGGCGGCGATCTGCAGCCAGCTGATTGCCGGGTACGAAGCGCACGGCGGGGTCGAGACCGGCTTCATGGTGGAGCGCGACGGGCGCACGGTGGAGGAGCGCAACTACGCCCACAAGCGGCGCGCCGACTGGAGCATCCGCGACCAGGCCGCGCTTGACGCCTGCCGCGTGCGGATCAAGCGGCGCATCGGGCCCGAACTCCAGCGCGCCTATCAGTTCGCGCCCACGCGCATCGAACGCTATCTGGTGGCGTGCTACAGCGCCGAGGTTGCAGGGCATTTCGCGCCGCATCGCGACAACACGACGAAGGGCACCGCGCATCGCCGCTTCGCGGTGTCGATCAACCTGAACAGCGACTACGAGGGCGGCGACCTGGTGTTCCCGGAATTCGGCCGCGCGCATTTCCGGCCACCGCCCGGCGGCGCCTGCGTGTTTTCGTGCTCCATGCTGCACGAGGCGACCACGGTGACGAAAGGCAAGCGCTACGTGTTCGTGCCGTTCCTGTACGATGATCGCGCCGGCGAGATCCGTGAAGAAAACCAGCAACACCTCGGGCCGCGCGAGTGATGGCGCCGTGCGCTAGTCCTCTTCCGTCTTCAACCCGCGTCCCGTCACCACGGCCCCCTTGCCGAACCGCGCGCG
>JANNVF010000324.1:0-15330 GCA_031414315.1 Hyphomonadaceae bacterium
CACGAACCCGGTGGTGAGCAGCAGCATGAGCAGCGACAAGAGCGGAAACACCGCCACCATCGCCGTGCGGTTTTTGCCGACCAGCGCCGCCACGATCCACGCCGCCACGAACGAGACGAGCGACGCGCCAAGCGCGGTCCAGGCGAGCAGGATCACCAGATGCATGCGTGCGATGATGTCGCCGGCGCGCGCCGCAGCAATCAGGCCGCCGTCGCGCAAGCTCCCGAACGGCGCTGTCAGCGCCCCATCCATAACGCCGCGCCCGGTCTCCTCGCCAAGTCGCAGCGTGAGAAAGGCAATCACGGCCAGCGCCGCGAGGCTCGCGATCAGGAAGTTCCTGAGGAAGCGCACGGAGGTCCCCGCTGCGAACCCGCCGCTGGGCTCTCGAAGGCGTCACCCTAGCAAACCTTTCCCCTTCGTCACGCATCATGCGCCGCTGGACCAACGGCTGCGACCCCGCCATGATCGGCCGAACACGGGAGACACGAGATGGCTGCAGGCATCCGGGACAAGGTCGCGATCATCGGCATGGGGTGCTCCAAGTTCGGGGAGCGCTGGGACGCGGGGCCCGAGGACCTGATGGTGGAGGCCTATCTGGAGGCCATGGGCGAGGCCGGCATCCAGCCGACCCAGCTCGACGCCGCCTGGTTTTCCACCCACATCGACGAGATCGGCACCGGCAAGGGCGGCACGCCGCTTTCGGTTGCGTTGCGGCTGCCGAACATCGCGGTCACGCGGGTGGAAAATTTCTGCGCGTCTGGTTCCGAAGCATTTCGCGGCGCGGTCTATGCGGTGGCCGCCGGCGCCGCCGACATCGCGCTCGCGGTCGGCGTGGAGAAGCTGAAGGACACCGGCTACGGCGGTCTGCCGACAGGCAACATGGGCACGCTCATTCCGCAGACGTCGCCGAACGGATCGGCGCCCGGCAACTTCGCGCAGCTCGCGAGCGCCTATCGCGCCAAGCACGGTGTGAAGAAGGAAGACCTGAAGCGCGCCATCGCGCATGTCTCGGTAAAGAGCCACGCCAACGGCTCGAAGAACCCGAAGGCGCACCTGCGCAATGTCGTCACCGAGGAACAGGTGATGTCGGCGCCGATGATCGCCGAACCGCTGGGCCTGTTCGATTGCTGCGGCGTGTCGGATGGCGCGGCCGCCGCCATCGTCACGACGCCGGAAATCGCCGCATCGCTCGGTCACAAGGATCTCGTCACCGTGAAGGCGTTGCAACTCTCCGTCTCGAACGGGCTGGAGAGCCAGCACAACTCCTGGGACGGCAGCTATTTCCACACCGCGCGGATCGCCGCGAAGAAGGCCTACAAGGAAGCCAACGTCGACAATCCGCGCGAGCAGATCTCGATGATCGAGGTGCACGACTGCTTCTCGATTACCGAACTGGTGACGATGGAGGACCTCTTCATCTCCGAAGAAGGCAAGGGCTGGACCGACGTACTGGACGGGTTCTACGACGCCGATGGCAAGATGCCGTGCCAGATCGATGGCGGCCTGAAATGTTTTGGCCACCCGATCGGCGCCAGCGGCCTGCGCATGCTGTATGAAATGTACCTTCAGCTCAAAGGCCGCGCCGGTCCGCGCCAACTCGCGAATCCGAAACTCGGCCTGACCCACAACCTCGGCGGCTCGCCATCGACCAACGTGTGTTCGGTGGCGATCATCGGGCAGCAGGGGGCGTAGAGCGCGCCCAACACCGCGCTTGCGGGGACGCCCTCTCATTCGATACCGTCACGCCGGGGCGGTCGGAGAACCGCTGACGGGAGAGCGGGATGGGTCGGTGGCTGATTGCGGCCGTAGTGGCGGTCATCGGGATGGTAGCGCTCTACGTGGGAGGCGCTGCCTACTGGAACTGGTTCGGCCATGTTCGCGGCGCAGGCGAAATCGTCGGCGCGGCCGTCCCGGCGGAGGCGATCGCCGCGCGTGAAGCCGCGCAGGCTGGCGCGAGCGGGCCGGAAGCCAAGCGTATCCTGTTCGGTGACCTGCACGTCCACACCACGTTCTCCACCGACGCGTTCCTGTGGGCGCTGCCGATGTTCGGCGGAGAGGGCGTCCATCCGCTCGCCGATGCGTGCGATTTCGCGCGCTACTGTTCGCAGCTCGATTTCTTCTCCGCCACAGATCACGCCGAAGCGATGACGCCGGTGCGCTGGGCGGAAACCAAACAATCGGTGCGCGCGTGCAACGCGCGCTCCGGAACCGCGACATCGCCCGACATGGTCTCCTTCGTCGGCTTCGAGTGGTCGCAGGTCGGGCGCACGCCAGCCGATCACTTCGGCCACAAGAACGTGATTTTCCCGGGGCTCGAAGACAACGCCATTTCCGCCCGTGCGATCGCCGCAGCGGGGGTCGCGACGCAGGCGTTGCGCGGCAGCCCGCTCGGGCTCAATCGCTGGATTCCGTTCCTCGACTGGAAACACCGCCAGAACTATTTCGATTTCCAGCGCTTCACGAAAGACATCAAGGCCGTTCCCGATTGTGACGCAGACAAGCCGTCGAACGATCTGCCTCAAGAGTGCTTTGAACAGGCCGCCACGCCCGGCGATCTCGTGCGCAAGCTTGAAGAGCAGGGCCTGCGCTATCTGCTGATCCCGCACGGCACGAGCTGGGGCTTCTACACACCGCCCGGCACAACGCTCAACAAACAACTTCATGCCGATATGCGCCCCGAAAAGCAGACGCTGATCGAAGTGGTCTCGGGGCATGGCAACTCAGAAGAATTCCGGCCGTGGCGCGAGATCGTCATGAACGCCGATGGCGTCACCGCCACATGCCCCGTGCCGGGCGACGCCTACGAACCGGCCTGCTGGCGCGCCGGTGAGATCATCCGCACCCGCTGTGTCGCCGGCGGCGACACTGCGGAGGCCTGCGAGGCCCGCGCCCTCGATACGCGCAACCGCGCGGCCAATCTGGGCGTCGCCTACCATCTGCTCGTGAGCGGCGAGACCGTGGAGGACTGGCTTGAGAGCGGCCAGTGCGTCGATTGCTGGCAGCCATCATTCAACCACCGCCCGCGCACCTCGGTGCAGTACGGTCTGGCGATCCGCAACTTCGATGATCCCGCCGCCCCCCGCAGCTTCCGTTGGGGCTTCATCGGCTCGTCCGACAACCACCGCGCACGTCCGGGCACGGGCTACAAGCCGATCGATCGCATGCGTCAAACCGAGAGCGCCGGCGTCAACGACGACGAATGGCGCAACCGCGTCGTCGGCCCCACCGAGGAAGCGCTGGCGACCGCGACGGGGGTGACCCAAGACACATTGCAGAACCTCAGCGGGTTCCAGCTCACCGAGTCCGAGCGCCAGGCGAGCTTCTTCACCACTGGCGCGCTGGCGGCGGTGCACTCCGAGGGCCGCACGCGTGAACAGATCTTCGCGGCGCTGGAGCGTCGCGAAGTCTACGCCACCAGCGGACCGCGCATCCTGCTCTGGTTTGACCTCGTGAACGCGCCAGACGGGCGCACGGTGAAGGTCGTGCCCATGGGCGGCGAAACGGCGATGGCCGGCGCGCCACGCTTCCGCATCCGCGCGGTCGGTGACTTCGTGCAGAAACCGGGCTGTCCGAGCTTTGCAGAACAGGGCTTGCCACAGGCGCGGCTGCAGAACCTCTGCGCCGGGGAGTGCTACAATCCCGACGACGCCCGCCACAAGATCCTGCGCCTCGAGGTGGTCCGTATCCGCCCGCAGATCAGCGCCAGCGAGCCGGTGGAGACGCTGATCGAGGACGTGTGGAAGACGCTCCCGTGCAACGACACCGGTGCGGGCTGCACCGCCGAGTTCACTGATCCGTCGTTCGTGAGCGGCCGGCGCGCGGCGGTGTACTACGTCCGCGCCATCCAGGAAGCGACGCCGCGCGTCAATGGCGGCCAGTTGCGCCCGACCCGCGATGCAAACGGTGTCGTGACGGTGGTCAACCCATGCCGGGGCGACTACCGGACACAACGGACCGACAACTGCCTCGTGAACGTGGAGGAGCGCGCCTGGTCGTCGCCGATCTACGTCAACACGGCGCGGCGATGACGCTGTCGCGTGATGCGCTCTACCTCGCGGCGGGCGTAGCGGGACTGGCGGCGGCGGCGTTTGGCGCTATCGGGACGCCGCGCATGGACGTGCTGGGGCTTGGCGCGGTGGCGACGATCGACGGCCGTCCCATTTCGCGTGAGGCGGCCGATCGCGCAGTGCAGGCGCTGTCCAACGACAAGCGCAACGCGGTGACCAATGCGGACCAGGAAGCTGTACTTGAGAGACTGATCGAGGAGGAGCTGCTGGTGCAGCGCGGCGTCGCGCTGGGTCTTGCGGAAACTGATCTCACGGCGCGCAAGGCGATCGTGCAATCGGTTCTGCAACTGGCGATCGCCGAACGCGCCGGTGAGGCGCCGGGCGAGGCAGCGCTAAAGCGATTTTACGCCGAGAACGCCGGGATGTTCACGCCTGCCGCGCGCCTGCGGGCCAGCCTGGTATTTGTGAAGCGCGATGCAGCCGGGGCCCGGCGTGTCGCTTCGGCGCGCGCCGCTCTTGCCGCAGGGCGGCCCGCGTCCGCTCTCGGCGACGAGCAGGCGCTCACGCTGCCGGCGGCGCTGCTGAGCCCGACCGAGCTACGCACCTATCTGGGCGCCGCACTGGCTACAGCGGCGACGCAAGCGGACGTCGGCGCAATTCTGGTCACCGAAGCAGCGGATGGCTGGCGCCTGCTGCGGATCGACACGAAGGCGCCCGCGCCGGCGGCGCGCTATGAGGATGTGGCGGCGGAGGTGCGCGCCGAGTGGGATCGTCGTGCGGATGAAGCGGCGGTGCGCGCCTACATCGAACGCCTGAAGCGCCGCGCCCGGATCACCCGCGCCGCATGACCGGCCTGTGGCGCGCTCTCTGTCTGGCGGTCGTCCTCACGGTGGCAAGCGCCGCACCGTCGCAGGCGCACACCCGCTCGCAATCATCGTCGCACTGGCGGGTGGAAGGAGATGCGTTGTACGTCCGTGTGCAGGCCGACGCGCTTGACGTGACGCGGCTCTACGCGCTCGGCGGGCAAGCGGGGCTGGAGGAAACTTTCCGCGCGCATGCGGGCGAGAGTTTTTCCGTCTCGACGAAAGGCGGCGCCTGCACCCTGCGCGAGGCGCCGATGATCGCGCCAGCCGCACCGGGGCGTGTGGCGGTGACGCTGCGCTTCGACTGTCCAACCGGTTCGCTTGCCCGGGGCGTAGTCGATCTGGGGAGCACGCTGTTTCTCCACGTTGCCTCAACGCATCTGCATTTCGTGAGTGTGACGCGCAGTGATGGCGCGGAAGCCGAAGATGTCCTCACCGACTCGCGGCGCGCGGCGACGTTCGCGTTGCAGGCGGACGCGCGCGCGGAAAGCGCGTGGAGCGCCTTTGCGCGCTATGTGCCTGTCGGCGCCGTACATGTGTGGGGCGGGCTCGACCACCTCGCGTTCATTCTGGGCCTGACGCTGCTCGCACGCGGCCTGACCGCCGTCGCGATCGCGGCCACCGGTTTCACGCTTGGCCATACCGCGACACTGGGGCTTGCCGCGTTTGGGGTGCTGACGCCGGATGCCGTGACCGTCGAGGCGCTGATCGGCTTCACGGTGGCGTTCGTCGCGTTGGAGGCGGGCAGGGACGGGCCGGACCGGCTGACGCGCTGGTCTGGTCCGCTGGCGGCAGTGCTGCTGGTGATGGCTGCGCTGGCGGCGGTGAACGTGCTGGCGATCGCGACGGCGTCGCTGGCGGGACTGGCGCTGTTTGCAGTCGCGTACCCGCGCGGGTTTCCCCGGGGGGCGGCGGCTGCGCCGTGGCTGGCCGCCGCGTTCGGGCTTGTGCACGGGTGCGGCTTCGCGGGCGCGCTGGGTGACCTCGATCTGCCCCGGCCGAAGCTTCTGCCGGCGCTGGCCGGGTTCAACGTCGGTGTTGAACTCGCGCAGGTGTGCGTCATCGCGGCGGCGCTGAGCGTGGGGGTCGTGTGGCGCCGTGCAACGGCGGGACGCTACGCCATCGCACAGGACGCCGTTGCGGCCGCACTGTTCGCGCTCGGTCTGTTCTGGTTCGCGAGTCGCAGTATCGGCGTCTAGCGCCTCATGCCGAACGGCGAAGCGCGTCCATAGCGTCCTTCTGGGCCTGAAGCATGGCGGCGCCAGCAGCTCGCATGTCGGCGGCGGCGCACGCCATGGCGGGGGAGGCGGCCTCATTCCGCGCGGCGGCGATGGGCCGCGCGGGAAGACTCCACGCAGTCTGGCTCAAATCGAGCGCCGCCCGATTGAGCGCCGCCCAATAGCGCAGCTGATAGGTCATCACATCCATCGTCGCCGCGTAGGAGGCCATGGGGAGCAACCACAGCATCGGGGCAGCGGCCGGCGTGTTTGAGTTGGCGGGGGGATCAAACGGTTTCATGGCGGCCTCCCGCGGGTCTGTCGCCCGCATCGCCTTGCCTGAACCCTGCGCCTCGACCGGCGCGCGGTTTGGCGGGGACATGCCTACCACCGGTTCGCCTGTAGGGCGAGTGAAAGGCACGACAGTCTCGCGGTCGAATTGGCGCGCCGCGCGCTTTTCAGGCGGGATAGGCTCGGCTATACGCGCCGCTTCGCCGTCGTAGCTCAGTGGTAGAGCGCATCCTTGGTAAGGCTGAGGTCCCGAGTTCAATCCTCGGCGACGGCACCATATTCACCGCGCAGCAGGCCGGCGCATGACCGACAAGAAGCCTGTGGATAACTCACCAGAATCGGACAGCGCCGTGCGGCGCGAGGCGGCCAAGGAAGCCCGCCGCGCCAAGGCGTTGAAAGCCAACCTTCGTCGCCGCAAGGGCCCTCCGGTGTCCGATCAGGACGCCCCCTAGAGGCGCGCCTTGCTTCGGCCTTCGCGGCGCACCATAAGGCGCGAACGCGCGAAGGGCAGTCATGGACAGCATCACCATCGTCGGCGGCAAGCCGCTGCACGGGACCATCCCGATCTCGGGCGCCAAGAATTCTGGGCTGAAGCTCATGGCGGCGGCTCTGCTGAGCGACAAGCCGCTGACCCTCGACCGGATGCCGACCCTCGCCGACACCCGCTTCATGGCGACCCTGTTGAAAAGCCTCGGGGTCGAAACCGACTGGAAGCCTGGGACAGACGTCGTACGCTTCAACGCCGCCGAGATCACCTCGACCATCGCGCCGTATGACCTTGTCCGGAAGATGCGGGCGACGTTCAACGTGCTGGGTCCGCTTCTGGCGCGCGTCGGCCACGCGACGGTGTCGTTGCCGGGCGGCTGCGCCATCGGGGCGCGACCCGTGGACCTGCATCTCAAGGCCTTCGAAGCCATGGGCGCCGACATCGTCATCGAGGGCGGCTACGTGAAGGCGGCGGCGCTACGAGGCCTCAAGGGCGCGGCGATCTCGTTTCCGTTCGTTTCAGTGGGCGCGACGGAGCACGCCATGCTGGCGGCGGTGCTTGCTCACGGTGACACCGTGCTGGAAAACGCCGCGCGCGAGCCGGAAATCGTCGATCTCGCCAACTGCCTCAACAAGATGGGCGCGAAGATCGAGGGCGCGGGCACCAGCGAAATCCGCATCAGCGGCGTCACCTCCCTGAACGAGACCCGTCACCAGGTCGTTGCCGATCGTATCGAGGCCGGCACCTACGCCATCGTCGCGGCAGCCGCAGGCGGGGAGGTCCGTCTTGAGGGCGCGCAGGGCCAGCATCTGGGCGCGCTGTTGCAGGCGCTGCGCGGGGCGGGCGTCGAGCTTGTGGTCGAACCCGACGCGATCACGGTGCGCCGCAGCGGCGGGCGCCTGAAGCCCGTCGATATCGATACGCAGCCATTCCCCGGCTTCCCGACCGACCTGCAGGCGCAGTTCATGGCGCTGATGACACTCGCCGACGGTGTTTCCTTCGTGCGTGAGAACATCTTCGAGAACCGCTTCATGCACGCGCCGGAACTGTCGCGCCTCGGCGCCGACATCGTCGTGCGCGGCAAGGAAGCGGTGGTGCGCGGGGTGGACAAGCTTGTCGGCGCGCAGGTGATGGCGACCGACCTGCGGGCCTCGGTCAGCCTCGTTATCGCGGGCCTCGCCGCGCAGGGCGAAACCAGCATCGGTCGCGTCTATCATCTCGATCGCGGCTTCGAGCGACTGGAAGAGAAGCTTCAGAACTGCGGCGCCGATGTGCGGCGCGTGCGCGGGAGCGACTGAGCGATGCCCGCGCAACCGTTGCGTCTGCGCGCGGAGGATATCGACGATCTCACCGTCATTGCGGCGGCTGCGCAGGACGCCATCTTCATCGTAAGTGACCTCGCGTTCGATGCGCGCGAGCGGCGGTTCATCGCCAGCGTCAACCGCTTCCGCTGGGAAGACGCCAGGAAGCGCGGCCCTTATGAGCGTGTGCGGTCTGCGTTGTGCGTCGATACTGTTCTCGGCGTGAAGAGTCGCAACCTGCGTCTGGGCGCCCGGGACGCCGCCGGCGCCATTCTCGACATCGGCTTCGTCGCGGGGGGCGAGCCGCCCGGCGGCGTCATCAACCTTCGCCTCGGCGGCGGTGGTGAAATCTTGCTGGAGGTGGAGTGCATCGACGTCACGCTCACGGACGTGGGCGCGCCATGGCCGACACCGAACCGTCCCGATCACGAGCGGGCGTGAGCCATGGTTCGCCGTCTCGACGCTTCCGCGCCCACATTCGCCGCTGACTACGCCGCGCTGATCCGTACACGCGGCGCGCGTCTTGACGAGGCGGAGGCCGCAGTGCGTCCGATACTTGCCGACGTGCGCGCCCGCGGTGTCGCCGCTGTGCTGGACTATGCGGCGCGTTTTGACGGGGTTTCGCAGACGGCTGATGACCTGCGCGTATCGACGGCCGACGTCGACGCCGCTGTTGCAGCCTGCACACCCGAAGTGCTGCGCGCGCTGGAACTGGCGGCCGATCGAATCGTCGCGTTTCACGAACGCCAGCGCCCCACCGACGCAACGTTCACCGATGCGCAGGGCATGACACTGGGATGGCGCTGGACGCCGGTGGATGCGGCGGGGCTCTACGCGCCGGGCGGCCTTGCCGCGTATCCAAGCGCCGTGCTGATGAACACGCTTCCGGCCAAGGTCGCCGGGGTGAAACGCCTCGCAATGGCGACGCCGCCGGGCAAGCTGACATCAACGCCCGCGATCCTCGCAGCGGCGAAGATTGCCGGCGTCGACGAAATCTGGCGCGTCGGCGGCGCGCAGTCGATCGCTGCGCTTGCGTATGGCGCCGCCCCGATCGATGCGTGCGACGTGGTTGTCGGTCCCGGCAATGCGTATGTCGCGGCAGCAAAGAAGCTCGTGTTCGGCGATGTCGGCGTGGATTCCATCGCGGGTCCGTCCGAAGTGTTCATCGTCGCCGACGCCAGTGTCGATCCGCACTGGATCGCGGCGGATCTGATGGCGCAGGCCGAACACGACCCCGACGCTCAGTCCGTGCTGTTCATCACCGACGCTGCGTTCGCGGATGCGGTGGCGCGGTGCGTCGATGAACTGATTGCAGCCGGTGGCGCTGGCGTATCGGCGCGGGCGTCTTGGGACACGCACGGCGCCATCGTGCTTGTCTCTCATGTCGATGATGTTGCGCCGCTCATCGATCTTGCGGCGCCGGAACACGTGCAGATCGCATTGGCCGATCCCGCGCCGCTCGCGGCGAAGATCAGGCACGCGGGTGCGATCTTTCTCGGCGCACTCGCGCCGGAAGCGCTCGGCGACTACATCGCCGGTCCCAATCACGTCTTGCCGACCGGCAGGCGCGCGCGGTTCGCTTCCGGGCTCTCCACGCTCACCTTCATGAAGCGCACGACGTTGATCGGCGCGACGCCGGCCGGTATCGCGGCCATCGGCCCGTCGGCGGCGCATCTCGCGGACGCGGAGGGGCTGCCGGCGCACGCCAGGTCCATCCGCCTGCGGCTGGCGCCATGACGGCGCGCAATCGCCTCACCGATATTGCGCTTGATGAAGCTTCACTGGCGGCGGCGAGCGCCGACGCCGAGCATGAGCGCCGCGTGGCGATCTTCGATTTGCTCGAAGCCAACGTGTTCGCCGTGGAAGGCACCGACGCGGGGCCCTACAAGCTTGGTCTCTCGGTAGTGGATCAGCGCCTGGTGTTCCGTGTCGCGACCGAGGCCGACGCCGAAGTGAAGACACTGATCCTGTCACTCGCGCCGTTCCGCAAGGTGATCCGCGACTATTTCCTTGTTTGCGACAGTTACTTCACCGCGATCCGTCAAGCCACGCCCGCGCAGATCGAAGCCATCGATATGGGGCGGCGCGGTTTGCACAACGAAGGCTCCGAGCTGCTGACCGAGCGCCTGTCCGGGAAGGTGTCGCTCGACTTCGACACGGCGCGACGTCTGTTCACGTTGATCTGCGCCCTGCATGTTCGCGGCTGACGCGGCATGGATGCACCGCGGCCCCCGCCGCAGGCCATTCTGTTTGCCTGCAACTACAACGTCATTCGCTCCCCGATTGCCGAAGCGCTGATGCAGCTGCGATTTGGCAAGTCGGTCTGGGTGGACAGTTGCGGGGTGCGTGGGCGTGGCGAGGCCGATCCGTTTGTGGCGGCGGTGATGGAGGAACTGGGGATCGACCTGCGCAAGCATCGTCCCAAGACATTCGCCGATCTCGATGACGCCAGCTTCGACATGATCGTGACGTTGACCCCTGAAGCGCACCACGGCGCGCTGGAGTTCACGCGGACCATGGCCGTTGACGTGGAGTACTGGCCGACGATGGACCCGTCGCTGATCCAGGGATCGCGGGAGCAGCGGCTGGACGAGTACCGGAACGTCCGCGATGCGCTCGACAAGCGTATCGCCAGGCGCTTCCAGCGAACGATGACAGGGTAGACGGATCGACCGGGCTGTCGCCATCCGGTATGGCGGGACGATCAGGGTGCACAGGGATAACGAAAATGACAGCGGACAAGGCGTTCCTGGTCACCGGCGCGTCGAGCGGCATCGGCCGGGCGGCGGTCGCGGTAGGCGTTGCGCGTGGCGCGCGCGTCTATGCGAGCGTGCGCAAACCGGAGGACGCCGCGTCGCTGACGGCGGAGTTCGGCGCCCTGGTGGCGCCAGTCGTGTTCGACGTGGTGGATGAAGCGGGTGTGGCGATGGCCGCCGCCGACATCGCGCAGCGTCAGAACGGTGTGCGGCTGACCGGCATCGTCAACAATGCGGGCGGTTCTGTGCCCGGCCCGCTGTTGCACATGAGCGCCGCTGAATTGCGCCAGCAGATGGAAGTCAACCTGATCGGCGTGCACAACGTGACGTGCGCGTTCGCGCCGCTGCTCGGCGCCGAAGGCGCCAACATGCTCGACACGGGGCCGGCAGGGCGTATCGTGATGATCAGCTCGGTCGGCGGCAAACGCGCCCTGCCGTTTATCAGCGCATACGCCGCGTCCAAGTTTGCACTGGAGGGCTATTCGGAGGGCCTGCGTCGCGAGTTGATGCCATTCGGCGTGGACGTGATTGTGATCGGCCCGGGCGCAGTAAAGACCGCGATCTGGGACAAGGGGCTTTCGTTTGACCGGACGCGCTACGCCAATTCCGTCTACGCGCCGATCCTCGACAAGTTCACCACGGCAGTGGCCCAGCAGGGCGCGGCGGGGCTTCCTCCGGAGGCGGTGGGCCAACTGATCTGGCGCGTGCTGACCGACCCGAAGCCCAAACCGCGCTACGCGATCCTGCGCGACCGCGTGACTGGCTGGCTTGTGCCGATGATGCTGCCGACGCGTATGCTGGACGGCGTGATCGCCAAGCGCTTCGGCCTTGAGCGGCGCGCCTGATGCTGGTGCTCGCCAGCGCCAGCCCGCGACGCCTTGCGCTGCTGCGCCAGATCGGCGTGGAGCCCGACCGCATCGTTGCGCCGGACGTGGATGAAACGCCGCTGCAGAGCGAAACGCCACGCGCGCTGGCGTTGCGGCTTGCGGTGCTGAAAGCCGAAGCCGCGCGCGCGCAGGACGCTGTGGTGCTGGGCGCCGATACGGTGGTGGCGTGCGGCCGACGCGTGCTGCCAAAGGCTGAGACTGAAGAGCAGGCGCGCGCTTGCCTCGCGCTTCTGTCGGGACGCACCCATCAGGTGATCACGGCGGTGGCCGTCGTTTCGGCGGGCGCGCGCCCGCGCACCCGCGTCATCGCATCACGCGTGCGGTTTACCCGGCTCACCGCCGAGGATGTCGCGGCCTACATCACCAGCGATGAGTGGCGCGGGAAGGCTGGCGGTTATGCGGTCCAGGGGCGCGCCGGCCGTTTTGTGATCGATCTCAACGGCTCGTACTCGGCTGTCGTGGGCCTGCCGCTACACGAGACGGCGTTTCTGCTCCGGAGCGTCGGTGTTGTGCTGCGATGACGACACTAGAGACATGGACCGACGCGGCGATCGGTGAGACGCGCCAGGCGCTTGTGCGTGACGGCCACCCGATCATGCTGCACGTGTCGCGCTGGAGCGACGCGGGCCGTAGTGCGCAATGGGGGGAGGCCTACACCGCGCGGGTTCGCACTGTGGATGCGCGGCGGCGCGGCGCCTTTCTGGATATGGGGCTCGGCGAGGCATTTGGATTTGCCCGTCTCGACGCGCAGGGCCGCGCACGCATCGGCGGCGCACCCATGGCGCTCGTGGAGGGGCAGGCGGTGACCGCGCACGTGATACGCGAAGGCGCACGCGGCAAGGGTCCGGTTGTTGAGATCGTCGCAGTGGCGCCAAACGGTGATGGGCTGGGGCGTACCGCGCGCCATCATGCCAGCGAGGAAGCAGACGCTGCAGGTCCCGCCGATCAGGAGACCCGCGAGAAGCTCGATGCGTTGATCGAGGCAGCGCTTGCCCGTGTTACGCCGATCCCGGGGGGTGGCGCGTTGATCATCGAGCCAACCGCCGCGCTCGTCGCCATCGACGTCGACTCTGGCGCCCGGCGCGGACCTTCGAATGCGGAGCGGTTCGCGCTGGAGCTCAATCTCGCTGCTGCGCACGAGGCGGCGCGCCAGCTCCGCGTGCGTGGGCTCGGCGGGATCGTCGCCATCGACTTCGTCTCAATGCGGGATCGGCGGGCGCAAGAGGCCGTCACCACGGCGCTGAAAACTGCTGTTGCTGACGACCCGTGGGGTGTCACGGTAGCGGCGATGTCGCGGTTCGGCGTCGTCGAGCTGTCGCGCGGCCAGTTGCGAGCGCCGCTCCGCGAAATCCTGTGTGACGCCGATCACCGGGCGAGCGCCGAGACCATCGCGCTGGCGGCGCTGCGCGGCATCGAGCGGGAAGCGCGCGGGGCAAAAGGGCGTGTCGTCGTTGCGTGGCTGGCGGAGGAGGTCTGTGACTGGTTGGCGCGCGACACCATATCCTGGAGACCGGCGCTGGAAGCGCGCATCGGCGCACGCTGGGATGTGCGCCTTCGACCCGGCGCCCGGCGCGACCAGTGGGACGTGGAGGTAATGCGATGACAGGCGCGGCAGGGCCACGATGCGCGATATGCGGCAAGCCGCAGGATGCGCCGTATCGGCCGTTCTGTTCAAAGCGGTGCGCGGATGTGGACCTGCATCGCTGGTTTACTGGCGCCTACGCGATCCCGTCGGTGGAGGGCGATGATGACAGCGACGCCGAAAGCGACGGAGACGGACGATGAGCATGTCGGTCGAACTGGTCGAAGTCAGCGCCCGCGACGGGTTGCAGAACGAGCCCGAACTCCTGTCGACCCAGCAGAAGCTGGAGTTGATCGCACGGTCCGTGGCGAGTGGCCTGCGGCGCCTGGAGGTGGCGAGTTTCGTCAACCCGAAGAAAGTGCCGCAGATGGCCGACGCCGCCGAAGTGATGGCCGGCCTGCCGCAAGGAGACGGCGTCACCTACATCGCGCTAGCACTGAACCAGCGCGGCTATGAGCGGGCTGCGGAGTCCGGCGCACGGGAAGTCAACTTTGTCCTGTCCGCCTCCGAGGCATTCGCCATGCGCAACAGCGGCGCGCCCGTGCTCGGGCTGGTTGATGCGCTGGGCGAGGTCACGGGTCTTGCCCGTGACGCCGGCATCCGGGTGTCCGCCACGATCAGCACCGCGTTCGGCTGCCCGTTCGAGGGCGAGATCCCGGCCGACCGGGTGACCGATCTTGTCCGCCGCGCCGCTGGAGCCGGCGTGTTCGAGATCGCGCTAGCTGATACTATCGGCGTTGGCGTGCCGAGCCAGGTGCGCGATCTCTTCGGTAAGGCGCGGGCGGCGGCGCCAGGCGTTCAGCTGCGCGCGCACTTCCACAACACCCGCAACACTGCGCTGGCCAACGCGCTAGCGGCGGTAGAAGCGGGGATTACGGTGATTGACGGGTCGCTCGCCGGCATTGGAGGCTGTCCGTTCGCGCCCGGCGCGGCGGGCAACGTGCCCACAGAAGACCTCGTCTACCTGTTCGAGCGCATGGGGATCGCGACCGGCGTGAACCTGGATCGCGCCATCGAGACCGCGCGCTTCGTCGGCGCCGCGCTCGGCAAGCAGACGCCGGGGATGGTGAGCCGGGCGGGGGGCTTTCCGGCGTCTCAGGCCTGAGGCTGCGCGTTGCCGGTCGAGAACAAACCACGTACGTTCCTCCCCGAAACGAATCGTGGCTCGATGGGTCGCGGAGGCTCCATGTTCATTCATCTGCGCGCGCGGTCGTCCTACTCGCTGCTGCAAAGCATGCTCGACGTGAAGGCGTTGGGGAAATTGGCGGTCAAGCATGGCCAGCCGGCGCTGGCGCTGACGGATTCCAACAATCTGTTCGGCGCGCTCGAGTTCTCCGAGACGCTGGCGGAGAAGGGCGTGCAGCCGATCGTGGGGTGTGCGCTCGATGTACGCGGACCCGACGGCGCAGCGGGGATCATGGCGCTGCTGGCGCAGAACGAGACGGGGTACGCCAATCTCATGCGGCTGTCGTCGTCGGCGTTTCTGGATACGTCGGCGACCGAGGATGCGCATGTGACGCTCGCTCAGCTACTGGCGCAGAGCGAGGGCTTGATCGCACTCACGGGCGGTGCATTGGGACCGGTGTCGGCGCAGCTTGCAGCCCACAAGCCGGCGCAGGCGAAGGCGCTTCTGGAGCTGCTCGCCAGGACGTTCGAGCAACGCCTGTATGTCGAGTTGCAGCGCCACGGCGATCCGGGCGAGGCGGAGACCGAAGGCGCACTTGTCGATCTTGCCTACGCGCTCGGGCTGCCGCTGGTCGCCACCAACGACATTCGCTTCGAGAAGCGCAGCGATCACGCCGCCCACGATGCGCTCTCTTGCATCGCCGGGAGCACCTATCTGGGTGAAACCGATCGCCCGCGCATCAGCGCCGAGCACGCGTTCAAGTCCGAAACCGAAATGCGCGCGTTGTTCGACGATCTGCCTGAAGCGATCGAC
>JANNVF010000325.1:0-2039 GCA_031414315.1 Hyphomonadaceae bacterium
GAGCGCATCGCTGCGATGGAGTAGGCGTTCCCGCGCCTTGTAGCCGGCGCACAAGACCTGCGCGAATGCCGCCGGTCCGGGTTGCGCGGTTGTTGGTTGCGCCACCATCTGTTGAAGACGCAAACGCCGATGGTCCTGGCGCACTTCCTCCGCACGGGCGGTCTGCGAGGCGGCAGACGTGTTAAGAGCGGCTGCAAGTGGATCGATCGCGGTTGAGCTGGCGGCGTCGATTTCTTGAAAGCCAGCGCAGCCGCCGAGGAGGATGATTGCAGCGCCAAGGAGTTTGCCAGCTTTCATTTCGCAATTCCTCTTAATCAAGTGGGATCGAAGCAGCGAACCAACCGCTGGGGACTGCGCAATTCCAGTTCTGATTGGTGGGATCGACACTTTCGTCTTCGTTGGGGCCTGCGCCCATGCGGTGTAGGCCGACGAGTTCAAGTCTGCCGTCGCTGGCCTCGACAAATAGCGGGGCACCGCTGGACCCCGGGATCGTGTCGCACCCGTGTCCGCGTCCGAGATTCTGGATTGTAGGATCCGGCGCGCCCGGTGAGCAAGAGTTTGATGCCAGCGTGCTGCTCGGTGCCTGGAAGTAAGCTTGGCATCGCGAATTCGGCCAGCGGCCATCCTCGATGCGGTGCTGCATGCGCGTCGTTCCTGGCGCGTATGCGGGATAGACTTGGATAGCGATCAGAGGGCGTGGCGCTTGTGGAATCCAAACATTCTGAGGAGTGGGACGGAACGCAGCCGCGCTGAAACGCGACGTGCTAAACTCAATCGGGAGCGTTCCGTTTTGTGATATTTCAACCACCGCAACATCGAGCAGCGCGGCGGCCGTTGTAGTGGGCCAAACGCGACGCGCCGTGCAGCTGAGTTCTCCTTCGAGCTTGCCGCTGTTCGGGTTCCAAGCGACGTTGCCGAGCAACACGCGACGAGGCTCGGCGTCGAGCGCGCAGTGCAGGTTTGTCAGAAAGCGTCCGCGCCCAATGTGGACGCCATTACATAACCCTGCCGACCCGCCTGCGATCGCTACCACGCTATCTTGCGCGTTTATTGTGGTTGGGCGCGCTGTCGCACTTGGAAACGGCTCGGCAGGGAATTCTAAAGGCGGTCGACGTTGTGAGGTCCGCGGCAAGAGTTCAATGGGAACGCCTTCATCTTCGCCGACAACTCGGCTGATATACGAACGGTTTGTGAGAATCTCGAGAAAGGCATCGCTCGCTGCCGAGATGACCGTCCAATCTCGCAGATCCTCCCGAACGAGGTCGCTCTCTTCGATAATGGGCTTGAAATCTTGATCGAGCGAAAGGCCCATTTCCGGATTTAGCCTCGGCGGCAACGCCTCGCCCCGCTGCCAAGCGTCGAGTTGGGTAAGATATTCGCTGGTGTCGCGAACGCTGAGTGTCTCACCGAGCGCGCCGCGCGGCGTAAGCGCAAAGGCGCTCAGGTCTATGTTCGAGTCGTTCGCAATGAGCGGTGCAAATCGCTGCGAGGGGCCGACGCACTGCGCCGAAGCCGGGCCGGCGACGACAACGACAAGCGCCGCCGCCAGTATTGGCAATACTGCGCGCGCGCGTGCCTCTCGAGCGCCCATCGGACCCCCCAATTCCGTACACCCAGAGGCAGGGACGCACATCATAGGCGGGCAATCAAGCGAGGAAGTTCAACAGCAAGTCAGAGTAGCGACCGTTACCGTGTCTTTGCGCTGGGTTTCCGCGCAGTATCTTGGGTCAGTGTCAGCGCGGCAAAGCGAATGCTCGCGAATGTGGATTGCAGCGGCGGCTTGAGCGACTGGAATCGGCGAATTTTCAGTATTGGCGATCTTGCGCCGCTACAGGGCGATGAGGGCCAAGGGGTGATCTGTATCCCCATCGCATGTGTCTTTGACTCATCGAGGAGAGAGAAGGGCTGGTCCCGTGTGAACCAGCTATTCCCGCCGGATGCGGAAGTGCAGTCAATCCAGTCGCGTCGTTGGCGACGTGACCTCGCCGACAGGGTGGTCAGGGGGATGGCGGTGGAGGAGCAGGGATCGTCGGGGGTCG
>JANNVF010000326.1:0-8507 GCA_031414315.1 Hyphomonadaceae bacterium
GCTGCCAAGACTGGATGACCTCTCGACGCGTTCCAGGAAGTCGGTATAGCCAGCCCACGCCCCACCCGCCATGGCGGCTTGATAGACGATTGGTCGGTCGGCCTTGAGCGCCGCCAGCGTCATGGCACTAGCGTCAGCAAAGGCGGCGCGTTTGGTTTCGATCTCCTCGACGCTGACACCGGCGGCCTTCAGCTCGGCCAGAAAGGAGCGCTCATGTGCATCCCCTTTCGCCTGCAGAAGCTTCGCGCTCTCATCGTCGGCCGCCGGGCCGATCCCACCGTCATGGCCATCCCGCCGTTGGAGCCAGGCAAGGTCGAGCGTAGCTGAATGTTGGCAGCCCTGGAACCGCATCAGGTCCGATGCGGACAGAATGATTTTGTCGCCCTCGCGCTTCATCTTGTGGCCCCTCCGTCAGTCCCACACTGCATATACATCGGCGGGGTGACAAGAAGTGTCACGCCTGCACCGTTCATGGTAGCGTGACACGGGCGCAACTTCGAAACTGTGGACATGTCCTTCCTTAAAGCCGAGCAGTTGATCGATCTCGCGACGATGGCGGCGGCGCGTCATACCGGTATCTCGCTCGACGACGTCGAGGCCCGCTTTGAGGTCTCGAAGCGCACCGCACAGCGTATGCTGCACACACTCGAAGTGCAGTTTCCGGACACCACGACCGGTACTGACGACACCGGTCGCAAGCGCTGGCGCCTGCCTGCAGCCCCGCTGCGCGATCTGCTGACACTCACACCCGAGGAGTTGGCTGCACTCGATCTGGCGGTCGAGACAATGAAACGATCCGGGCTAGCGCTTGAGGCCGATCACCTGCTGAGCCTACGCGAGAAGATCATGGCGCTGGTGCCGCGCGCGAAGGCCGCCCGACTCGAGACCGACCACGAGGCGCTGCTGGAAGTGCAGGGGCTCGCCGCGCGTCCCGGCCCGCGCCCCAAGATCGACAGGAAGATCGCCGCGGAAATCGCCGAGGCCATCAAGGCGTGTCGAATCCTTGAGATCGCATACCAGGCGCGCAACGAGCACGCCCCGAGCATTCGCCGACTGGCGCCCTATGGCTTGCTCATGGGGCTTCGCCGCTATCTTGTGGCGCGGCCTGCGGATGACGAGGAAACACTCGTCCGCCTCTATGTCGTGGAGCGCATTAGCCGCGCCAAAGTTACGGACGAGAGCTTCGCTCGCGATCCGTCGTTCAATCTGCAGGCGTTCGCCGAGCGGTCTTTCGGTGTCTTCCAGAGACCTGAGGAATACGGCGAGGTGGTGTGGCGCTTCTCACAGCTATCCGCAGCGCACGCACGCGGCTTCGAGTTCCATCCCTCGCAACGCGTTGAGGACCAGCCAAACGGATCGCTCATCGTGCGCTTCAAGGCGTCCGGCCACCTCGAGATGGCATGGCACCTCTACATGTGGGGCGCCGACGTCGAGGTTCTGGAGCCGGTTGCCCTACGCGACCTGGTCGCCAAGCACCGCCGCACGGATTTCCCAGGCCTGCCGTAGCGGCGGATTTATGGCCGTGTTGGCTTTCAGTGACAGTTTTTGTCACCCAGATGCACTAGTGGTATTATCCGCCCAGAGACCTGTGTTGCTTAGAGGGTATAGCAAATACGTTGGGGGCGCCGCCCGTCTTGAACTGCAAACGCTGCACTGGCGGCGGCAAAATCGAGAAGCGATATCGCATGAGCACAGCCGCAAACCCCTTAGACAAGCCTCGATGGGTCAAGGATCTGGTGCGCTTTCTGCCTTTGAAGAGCCAGTTTGTACTCTCCGGCAATGTCCGACAAGTACGCCCGATCAGGGCCGGAAGGGGAGCTGCTGATCCAGCCTCTTGTCGTCTATCTCGGTTCAGAGCTGGTCGATGCGGGGTTCGAGCGCGTCATTTCCTATGATCCGGCCCGCGGGTTCCGGTTGCCGCCAATTCCAGGGCGGGACCAAAATGCCGATAAGCAATACTTCATCGGGCAGGGCATAACCTTCGATGCGGCGGGATGCGCTCCAGCAACCATCGAACGCTTCTTCGAACTCGTCACCAAACTGGCCGGAACCGCGGCCGAGCCCACCGCCATCATCGCCGACTTCGCCGCACGCATGATCGTCAACCCTGAACGGCTGATCGACAACGAGCATCGCGGCTTTACCTCTGCGCTCGTAAGTGGCCTGACGGTCGAGCCGAAGGTGCACCCGAAGTCTCGTAGGCCGTACTACAACCCGCTGATCGCCATCGTGGACAACGAAGGCGACTTGCCCGATTGGCTGACAGTCAACAACCCGCGCCTGCGTCACATCCCTGTGCCGAAGCCGGACCATGTCGCGCGTCGAGCCGTCGTGCGCACGCTCATGCGCACGCTGCCTAAGGCAGCCGAAGCCGATCCATCCCTAATGAAGAAGGCTGAGGACGCCTTTGTTGAGAGCACCGAGGATCTGCTCATAGCAGACGTCGCAAACGTCGCGCAGCTCTCGCGCACTGAGGGGCTGAGCGTGCTCGATACCGCCGAGGCTGTGCGACGTTACAAGCTGGGCGTCACCGAGGACCCCTGGCGCACGCTAGACCGCAACAAGCTGAAAGGCGCAGAGGATTTCGTTCGTGCCCGGGTCAAGGGGCAGCATCATGCCGTCAGCCACATGCTCGATATCGTCAAGCGGGCCGCAACTGGCATCGGAGGACGCCGCGGCGGACGACCGCGCGGGGTCGCATTCCTGGCCGGCCCGACTGGTGTCGGCAAGACCGAGCTCGCCAAAACGATCACCAGCCTCTTGTTCGGCGACGAAAGCGCATACATCCGCTTCGACATGAGCGAATTCTCGGCCGAGCATGCCGACCAGCGGCTGATCGGCGCGCCGCCCGGCTACATCGGGTACAACACCGGCGGCGAGCTGACTAACGCTATTCGCCAGAAGCCGTTCTCCGTCGTGCTGTTTGACGAGATCGAGAAGGCGCACCCGCGCATCCTCGACAAATTCCTTCAGATCCTCGACGACGGCGTCTTAACATCGGGGCGTGGCGAACGCGTCTATTTCTCCGAAAGCCTGATCATCTTCACCTCCAACCTTGGCATGACAAGAAGATTGGCCGACGGCACGCGCGTGCCAAATGCCGGCCCGGATGAGGCAATCGACGACATCCGTTCCAAGGTTCGCTCGGAGATAGCACGCCATTTCCAGCTTGAGATCGCGCGGCCGGAGATACTCAATCGCATAGGCGAGAACATTATCGTTTTCGACTTCATCCGGCCGGAGGTTGCGCGCGAAATTCTGCATCTGATGATCGGCCGCGTCGTCGAGGACTTGCGCGCGGAGCAGAGCATCACGCTGTCGATATCGCCTGCCGCGGAGCAGCAGCTCGCGGCGATCTGCCTAGCGGATCTCGGCAACGGCGGTCGCGGCATCCGCAATCAGGTCGAGGTCCACCTCGTCAATCCGTTGGCGCGCGCGCTGTTCGATCTCGAACCGAAGGCAGGCGAAAAGGTCGTCGTCGATGGCATCAGCCGGGACGGCGGAATTACGACGCTTTCTTTGGCGCGCTCGGAATCGTGAGGAGGCCCATGGGAGATCAAATCGGGCTCAATCGCCTTCATTTCCCCATTACGGCTTTGGGACCGGGACGCCGCATCGGCATCTGGTTGCAAGGTTGCTCGATCCGTTGTCCGGGCTGCATGAGTCTCGACACCTGGGCACCGGCCAAGACGACAATCTCCGTCGCTGAGGTTCTTGAGCGGATATCGCCGTGGTTGATCGAGGCTGACGGTGTCACCATTTCGGGTGGCGAGCCGTTCGATCAACCCGAGGCCCTGCTCACGCTTCTGTTGGGGCTGCGCGCGAAGCAATGCCGATCGATCCTCGTCTACTCGGGCTATTCGCTGGACCGGCTGATGGCCACGCAGCCTGATGCTTTAGCATCGACCGATGTTCTCATTTCGGAGCCTTACCTCGCTGATCACACCGCGCCAGGGCTGTTGCGCGGCTCGTCGAACCAGCGCGTGACCTGCCTGACCGACAGCGGCGTTGCGATGTGGCGCGAGGTCGAGGCGACAACCGGCCGGGCGCCGGCCATGGATCTTGTCGCTGCCGAGGACGGCGCGTTGTGGATGGCCGGCATCCCGCGCCCCGGCGATCTGGCGCGCCTATCGGGCGTGCTCGGCAGCCGTGGTGTGACGGCCAAGACGTCGGCGGGACGGCTCGGGGGAACATCGTGACGAGCTACGTGAAGATCTGCCCGGACTGCAAGAATGAACGACCGCAGTTCGAGTTCATTTGCGAAGCCGTTCGCGGAGATGGTCTGCGCTGCGAGTTTCCGCTCATCGAGGTCGCAGCACTACCCCGCGGCATGGCCGAAGAGGCACGACACCCGCCCACACCTCCCGTCGGCCCAGGGGAGGCGGTGGCTGGCGGAGCCAATGACGAAGGATCAGCCGATCAGCCGGCTGCGTCGCAGCCGGTCGCCGCGCCGGCAATCGCGACGGACGGCGCGTGCGCAGCGTGCCACGCGCCTGTCGAGCCGGACGACGCGGTCTGCATCTCCTGCGGCGCAGCGCTCGGACCAGCCGCGCCGGTGCCCGACGCCTCTGAGCGCCGCATCGGTGTCTGGACGATCGTTGCCGATTTGCCCAGCGAGATGTCCGGCACCGAACTGTTCCTGGTCCGCCGCGAGGCGGGAGACGCCCCGTCGCTGTTGCGCCTCCTGCCAAAAGGGCTAGAACCGGATGCGGGGCTCTATCCAGTACTATCCAGCATCGATCACCCGAGTGTTCCACGTCTGTTGGCCAACGGTCAGGCGGACGATAGAGCGTTCGAGGTGTGGGAGCATGTCGAGGGACCGACGCTGGCCGAGATTGCGCCGGGACTCGGACGCGACGTCGAACGGCTCGAAGATACGGCCGGCGCCCTGATCGGTGCCTTGACGCTGTTCGAGAGGCGCGGACTGCGGCACGGCAACCTGACGCCCGCGCTCATCCGCCAGCGCAGAGCGTCGCCTCTCGTGCTCGCGATCACCGACTTCTCCATCGCCAGCATTGCGGAGTTCGATGTCCAGGCGGGCCGGCAGCGCGCGCCCAACCGTTATATGGCGCCAGAGGCGATCGCGGCGGCCTCGACGTCGGGATCTGACTGGTGGAGCCTCGGCATCATTCTGCTCGAGCTGCTGACCAAAGGCGACTGCTTCAAGGACGTCGACGAGCGCGCATTTCTTCTGCACGTTGTCTCGCGCGGCGTTGCCATTCCAGAGAATTTGCCGCCACGCTGGCGCAACCTGCTCGAGGGCCTGCTGACGCGGGATCACTCAAATCGCTGGAAGTCAGAGCAGGCTCTGCAGTGGATCACGAGCGACAAGCCAGTCCCCACCAGCTTCGAAGGAAGCGGACGGCAGGTCCCGCAAGGAGAGCCGTTTCGGTTTGCCGATCGTGAGTTCACGTCGCCTGCCGACCTTGCGCTCTACGCTGCACAGGCCGCGCACTGGGGCGACGCCCTTGCGGATCTGGAGCACGGGCGGCTGGCCACCTGGCTTTCCACGTTCGACGCCACGCAGAAAAGGGGAGAGAGCTATGACTTGGTGAGTCGAATCGGATCCGACAGTCGAATTCCTCCTGACCAGAGGCTTGCGCTGGCGCTCGCGGCCATGAACCGCGACCTGCCGCTGTGCGTCAGAGGAGAGATACTGAACTCAGGTGTGCTGCTAGAAGCGCCCGCAACCGCGGCGCATTGGTTCTCCGCACCCGTGCTCTCCACTGTGCGCAAGCTGAAGCGCGATCGTGACCGCTGGCTGCTTCAGCTCGCGGAGCGCGCCGACCGCGTTCACGCGCGTGCCAAGGACGCGAAGCTCGACATCGACCACGAGACATTCGCGACCCTGCGACTCGTCACCTCGACCGCTGCGCTCGGCGCGCGTTGGGCAAAGCAGCGGGCAATATTCCCGGACAGCCCGAATTCCACAGTCGCAAGCCTGATCGAACGGCGATCACCATCCGACGAGGACTTGCTGTTACTGCTTTGCATTCGGCCTCACCATTTCAAGCCGTTGGAGGAGGTGCTGCGCGAGGCCGAGGCACTGGCCAAAGGTCGGCCTGACGACATGTCACCCGTGCCGGAGTTCGACCGTGCGGCGGCGATCACGTTGCTTGCCCGGCCGCGCCGCGATCTCGTCGACGAGCTCAATCAGCGAATTCCCGGGTTCCAACGTTGCCAACGGCCCAAGGTCGATGAATGGGTCGACAGTTACCGTTCCTCCAACAGACGCATGCCGCTGGCACGCCTCGTGGCGACCCTGGCCGTTCCGGCGGAGGAATGGAAGGAGCCGCCTGAGCAGGACTATGTCCGGAGCGTGCTGGGGCACATGCACCGCCGCGTTCTGGCCGGGATCCAGAAGGGCGCATTGGTGCAGATGCGCGCCACCAGCAGTAATCTGGACTTGTCGGTTCTGGGTCAGCAGCAGATCGGCGATCTGCTGGACGCCATTGTTTCACGCGGTGACCAGGAGCACCGGCTCGCGTCACGCACCAATGCATCGGCCGCGTTCTTCAACAACGTACGAGCACTCAACAACAAGGCCGGCACATTCCATCGCGATACCGGCATGGAAGCTCTCTATGTCGGCTATCCGTTCCTGACGCTCTTGGATCGCACCGAGGACGGCGACCGCACACGTATTGCGCCACTATTGTTGTGGCCCGTGAGGCTCAACATCGCTCCCGGCGCCACAGGATCGATTTCCATCCTCTCCGACCGCACGCGCGAGGGCACGCTCAACCCTGCGCTCGAGACGATCCTCGGCGCCGCGACATTCGAGCAGTGGTCGACCACGATCGGGACCGCCATCTCCGATGGCTTCGATACGCGAGCGGCGGTGCTCCTCGCACTCTCCGATCTGGTGCCGAGCGATATACCCGACACGATCGGACCACTCCCGAAAGCAGCCAGCATCAAGTCGCCGAATGTGCCCGCAATTCGATCCGCAGCGGCACTGTTTCTGGCCGAGTTCCCGAGTCAGGCCATCGCCCATGACCTCGATGCCCTTCAGCAGCGTCCGCTCTCTGGAACCGCCCTGCACTGCCTGCTTAGGTTGGGTTCACAGGCGCCCGCGCGAGCGCCCGTGCTCATCCCGCAGATCGAACGATTCGAAACGCTGGAAGCCGATCCATCACAACAAGAGGCCGTGGCGTTCTCCCGGCAAGCGCCGGGCCTCGTCGTGCAGGGCCCGCCGGGGACCGGCAAGAGCCAGACCATCGTCAACATAATCTCGGATTGTCTGGGACGCGGAGAGAGCGTGCTCGTGGTCTGCGAGAAGAAGGCAGCACTCGACGTCGTGCAGAAGCGCCTTGCCGCCGAACGCCTCGGCGACCGCGTGGTGCGCGTCGAGAACACGACCACCGACCGCAAGCCGCTGATCGATTCGCTCAAGAGCCAAGTTCACGCGGTCCGCAATGATGCCGTAAACCACGCGCCGGCGGCGCGACAGAAGCGCATACCCGTAGCTGCCAAGATCGATGCCTTGGAGACCGAGCTCGACGCCTACCACGAGGCGGTGCACGCGACCGATCCGAGCCTGGGTCTCAGCCACCGCGAAGTTCTGGCTTTGATTGCCGCCCAGAACCTGGAATCGCGCGGCCTTTCGGCTCCCGCGCTGCGCCAGGTCTTGGGACCGCTGACGGCGACGGAGCTCGAAACGGCCATAGGCGCCTGTACCGGCCTGGTCGAGGTCTGGCTCGCGGGCGGCATTCCTGGCCAGCCGCTTGCCACATTGAAACCGCTTGCCGTCGATCAAGCACAGGCGCAGGGAATCGCGGCGTTGCTGCGGGCTTTGTTCTCCGCCGACGCGGCACGTCTCGAAAGCCTTGGCAAGCGCAAGCTGCTGCCCGAACGGTACCGCAACCTGAACTGCCCCGACAACGAAGCGCTGCGGAACTGGCTTCAGTCTTATGGGCAGGAACTCGCTAGTCTGCCCGCAAGCGCGCTCGGCCGTTGCGCGGCGTGGCGTCCCTACTTTTCCGCCGCCGGGGCGTTGAAGGACGAGGGGGCGCGGTGCCGGATTGCGATCGCCGAGCTGATCCGCAGTCTGGACAGGCTTGCGATGCCCGGCCCGGCACAGCTCGCACACCGCACAGTCGCCCAGTGGCCGGATACCGATATCACGTCGCTTGCCGCTGCTCTGCCGGTGCTTCGCTCAGAACCGTCGCTGCTCGGCTTCCTCAATCTGCCGGCCACGCTTCGACGCCGTGCGGCGCATCATCTACTCGCCACCCAAAATGTTGCAGCCAAGCGCGCTACCGCCGTCGCGCACGCCGAGGCAGCGGGCTTCGAGGCAAATGTGCGAACGCATGCGGCCCGACTGGAAGAGTTGGCGACGAGGCTCGCAACTCGCTTGGGATCAGAGGCGATCACGCAGCGCAAGTTGCTATCCTCTGCTCAGAGGCTGGCCGTGGAGATCGACGCCTTCGGGCGCTTTTCTGAGATCATAGACGCCTGCCCGGTGCCAGACTTCTGGCTCCACGTCGACGCGGCGGCGGACGATC
>JANNVF010000327.1:0-2546 GCA_031414315.1 Hyphomonadaceae bacterium
GGCGGCGATGGCGAAGGCGAGGCGGGCATACATGCCGCTCGAATAGATCTTGATGGGATGGTCGATGAAGTCGCCGATGCCGGCGAAGTCGAGGATGTCCGGCAGTTTGGCGCGCGTCTCCTTGGCGCTGAGTCCAGCCAATGCGCAGCCCAGCGATATGTTTTCACGCCCGGTGAATTCTGGATTGAAGCCGGCGCCTAGCTCGATCATCGCCGCGAGCCGGCCGTTCACTTGCACCTTGCCGCTCGAGGGCTGCAGCGTGCCGGCGATGACTTGCAGCAGCGTCGATTTTCCCGCGCCATTGCGGCCGATCAGGCCGATTGTCTCTCCCTGTGCGAGCTCGAAACTGACGTCAGCCAGCGCCGGAAAAGCCGCGCCAACGCGGCGTCCGATCAGCCGCGCCGCAGCATCGGCCAGCCGATCGGCCGGGCGCTGATAGGTCCAATACGCCTTGCTAACGTGCTGCAGCGAAAGGGCGGGTTCAGCCATCGGCTGGTGATCCGCGTATGAACAGGGCGTCGCCCCAGCCGTGCCGATTGATCGACATGAATTTCATGCGAAAGCCGAAATCGCGCAGATAGGCGCTCAGCTCCTCAGCGCTGCAGTCGTTTTGATAGAGCCCGCCCTCGTTTACCTCGCTCCAGATACAGCGGACGCGGCTGATGAGATCGGGCGCGCCGCGTAGCACACGCATCTCCGCGCCCTGCACGTCGAGCACGAGCGCGTCAATCGCATCCCAGGCGAACTCCGGATGCGCGCGCGCGCAAATGGCCATGACGGTGTCGAGCCGAGAGGTGGTCAACTCCATCTCGCCCGTCCAGGTCACATCCGGATGTGAGCGCGTGTGCCAACCGAAATCCAGCATGCTGGAGGAATTGCTGTCGTTGGAGGAAATATGAAACGTGCGCCGCTCGCCATCGGCCTCGGCGCACAGCGCGTTCACCGCGATGTGTCCGGGCGCCGCGCTTATGTTCTGCGTCAGTCGGCGGTGAATGTCGGGATTGGCTTCCACATAAACGACCGGACTAAGACCAGCCGCCGCATAGTCCGCGAACTCCTGCCCAACATTGGCGCCCACATGCACCAGCCCGCGCAAAGGCGGTCCGAACTCGCGCACGAGAGGAAGGGGATGAGACACGTCGGACCGGGGCCTAGGTGGTGAAGCCGAGCGCCGCGGATGCGCGAACGCGGGCCTTGATAGTTTCGTACAGTCTTCGATCGACTTCCGTCGCCTCGTAGATGGCGGCAAGCGTCTCCGCCGGCAGGTCCACTGCGGTGGATGGCTGTGGCGCAGTATTGGTCGCGACCGTCGGGCCCAAATCCTTGCCGATGATGGCCCCAACCCGCTCCATGCCGGCAACGAAATCGTCGACGAGGCCGATGAAGAAGAAGCGGTCCAGCCCTTTGAGCGCCGCATCCAGCAATTCGTCCGCTGGCGCGGCTAGGCTCAGTTCGTCGATGCGCATCTGCAGGGGATAGCCGGCTGCGTCGATACCAGCATATTGTGCAGCGATCTTGCGCGGGTCGAGCCCCAAATCGGCGATGTAGCGGGCCTGATAGTTCTCGATGTTCGGCCGCGTTTCGGGATCAAGCACGAACTCGCGAAGCGACATCGCCTTGGCGGCCGCATGAAACGGATGACTTGTATCTCGCAAAACGTGTCCGTAGTGCGAGAACGATCGCGCTACAGGATCGCGAACGAATGTGAACGTGTTGCAGGGCTGGTCCAGATAACGGGGCAAGTAACTCGAATAGTGACCCGTGAACAAGCGATAGCGAGCAATCCTCTGTGGTGAGAGGCGAACGAGGGAGTCCCAATGTAGCACCGGGCAAACTTGCTCAGGCGGAAAGGCTGGCGCGAGCATCGTCGCTACAGATGTCCCAGCAGTTTTGGGGATATGCTGGAAGTACAGCAGAAGCCCGGGGTCATAAGCGGCGGTCACGGGGACGCCGCCAATGCGAGTTGCACCATGGGCGTTGTCACCCCGACCATGCCGAAAGAGTAGGTTCGGAATATTCTGACCACCGCTGCGTCCAAAGACTCGCTGGCCACGGCGACATGCCCACCAACTCGCTCAAGTAGCGTCGTGCCGATCACGTATTCCCCCGGCTGTAACGGCGGCAGCCTGAACGCGAAGCGCGCGCTGAAGCGGCCGGCTGGGCGTTCGTCGTCGGCGATTTCCAAGCGGTCGCTGAGCAGGATCTGGCCGAGGCGATCGCGTACGTCGAACACAATCGCCATTGGTCCGACGGCGCCGCCCGCATCGCCGTCGATGGTCAGCACCAGTTCGTCGCCGCCTTGCCACAACGCCTTGTCGCCCTCAGGGCTCGAAACGGACACGCCGCGCAGGCGTGCGCCTTTGGCGCGCGGTGTGTGCTGGTCGAAATGCCAAGGATCGGCGGTTTCCGGCGCCGGCTCGGCTTCGCTGGTATGCGGAATGGCTGGCGGCGGCGGCTGGCGACGACCGCCGATTTGGAAGTCGGTGGCGTTCGCTGTTGCTTTGGCGGCGGCCATATAGTCGCGGCAGATGTCGCTCGGCGCGCCG
>JANNVF010000328.1:0-8193 GCA_031414315.1 Hyphomonadaceae bacterium
TTGAACCTGACCCTCGGGTAAACATGCCCGGACGCAGGCAACGCGACAGAAACGATCGCGGGGACGCGGTGTTGCGTGTCTTCTTTTTCTACCCTGCGCTTCCGATGCGGAGCGCCGCGTCCCCGGCCCTCCAGCGAGGGCCAAGTGTTGAACCCGCAAAGCCGCAGGCTTGTGCGGCTGTTCGTGTTGCTCAGTTCGCGCGCTGCGTGCTGAGCGGGCTGTCGAGAGCGAACGTCGGGATCGTCGCACGGAAGTGGCGGCCGCTCTGGCTTTCCACCATGCCGTAATGGCCGCCCATCAGGCCCGACGGCGAGGTGAGCGGCACGCCGCTGGTATAGCGGTGGATTTCGCCGGGGCGGATCACCGGCTGCTTGCCGACCACGCCGTCGCCTTTCACCTCCTGGGTGCCGCCCGACGCGGAGGAGATGCGCCAGTACCGTGTCAGCAGCTGCACCATCGTCGTCGAGCGGTTCTCGATCTCGACGGTGTAGGCCCAGAAGTACTTGCCGTCCTCCACGTCGCTTTCCTGCGGCATGAACGTGGGCGTGACCCGGATCGCGACATCTTCGGTGACGGCTTCGTACATGAACTCTCTCCGCCGCGCCCTATAGCACGCTTCACACGGCGGCGAGCGCCTGGACCACGTCCTCCAGCAGATCGTCCACGTCCTCCAGACCGATGCTCAACCGCACGGCGCCGGGCGTGATGCCGATCTGCTTGCGCTGCTCATCCGTGAGGCGCCGGTGCGTGGTGGTCTCGGGGTGCGTGGCGAGGCTCTTGGCGTCGCCGAGATTGTTGGAGATGTCGATAAGCTCCAGCGCATTCAGGAACTTGAAGGCGCCGGCGCGGCCGCCCTTCACCTCGAGCGCAATGAGCGTGCCGCCCGCCGACATCTGCTTGGCGTGCACCGCGCGATGGGGATGGTCGTCGCGCCCCGGATAGTAGACGCGCGCCACCTGCGGATGCTGCGCCAGCGCATCGGCGATCTTCGCGGCGCTCACGCATTGCGCCGGCACGCGCAGATGGATCGTCTCCAGCCCCTTCAGGATCACCCACGCATTGAACGGCGAGATCGCCGGCCCCGTGTGGCGCAGAAAGTCGCGGTAGTGCTCGTCGATGAGCGTCTTCGACGACAGGATCGCGCCGCCGAGCGTGCGCCCCTGCCCGTCCATGTGCTTGGTGGTGGAATAGACCACCACCTGCGCGCCGAGTTCGAGCGGCTTCTGCAAGAGCGGCGTGGCGAACACGTTGTCGACCACGATCAGCGCGCCGGTGGGCTTGAAAATCTCCGCCACCGCCGCCAGATCCACGGCGCCGAGCAACGGGTTCGACGGCGTTTCAATCAGCGCAAGCTTCACCGGCTTCTGCGCCGCCTTGCGCCACTGGTCGAGATCCTCGCCGTCGACGAATTCAACTTCGACCCCAAAGCGCGGCAGGTAGGTATCGAGCAGCCACAGGCACGACGAGAACAGCGCGCGCGACGCGACGACCCGGTCGCCGGACTTCAACGGCGCCACCACAGCCGCCGTCACCGCCGCCATGCCGGACCCGACGCAGAGGCATTCCTCCGCGCCTTCAAGCAGCATCAGCCGCTCCTCCAGCATCCGCACGGTGGGGTTGGCGTAGCGCCCGTAGAGATAGCCGGGTGAGGTCCCGGCGAAGCGCGCGTCGGCCTCCTCGGCGCTGTCGTAGACGAAGCCGGAGGTGAGGAAGATCGCCTCGCTCGTCTCCTTGTGCGGGCTGCGGTTGGTGCCGCCGCGCACCAGGCGGGTGGCGAGACGCAGACGCGGGGGGGGCTTGTCGGTCATGGGATGCTGTCTCCGTTTAGCGGCATTTGTCGTGCGCCCCGCAAGCTGGTCTCAAATCGGCGCAACGCGGCCATAGGCCCCGCGTCCGGCGCCCGTCAAGCGGCCCCGCTGGACAAATCAGCGCCCAGCCGCCACGACACGCCTCCATTCTGGAGGCCGTTCATGGTCAGCCACGGCGTGTTGCCGGACGCGGAAATCCGTCGCGCCATCGAGCGCGGCTTCATCCTGCCGGGATTGCCGCTGCACCCCCAGCAGATCCAGCCGGCGAGCCTTGATCTGCGGCTCGGCGACACCGCCTACCGGCTGCGCGCGAGCTTCCTGCCGGGCGCCGCGACGGTGGCCGAACGGCTCGACGCCGAACTGGTGATGCACACGATCGACATCAGCAACGGCGCGGTGCTGGAGACCGGCTGCGTCTACCTGGTGCCGCTGATCGAGCGCGTGGCGCTGCCGCCGCACCTGCATGGCGCGGCCAATCCGAAAAGCTCCACCGGCCGCATCGACGTGTTCACCCGGCTGATCGTCGATCACGCTTCGGCGTTCGATCATGTACCTGCGGGCTACGAGGGGCCGATGTACGCCGAGATCAGCCCGTGCACGTTCTCGGTGCTGGTGCGCTCTGGGTCGCGGCTGTCGCAGTTGCGTTTACGGCGCGGGCCCTCACACCCCAAGCGTGATCTCGACTTCTCGATCGACCTGTCGAGCGACGGCCCCGTCGGGTTTCGCGCCAAGCGCCATTCCGGCGTCGTCGACGTGGAGCGCCTCGGCCAGTACGATCCGCGCGATTTCTGGGAGCCGCTGGAGGCGCGGCGCGGGCGGCTCGTGCTCGATCCCGGCCAGTTCTACATCTTCGCATCGAAGGAGCCGGTGCTGATCCCCGCCGACGAAGCTGCGGAAATGGCGCCGATCCGGCCCGAACTCGGCGAGTTCCGCGCGCACTACGCGGGCTTCTTCGATCCGGGCTTCGGCATTCCGCCCAACGAAGGCAAGGCGGTGCTGGAAGTGCGCTCGCGCGATGTGCCGTTCATTCTCGAGGACGGCCAGCCGGTCGGGAAACTGGTGTTCGAGCCACTCGCTGGGCCGTGCGACCATCTCTATGGCGAGATGGGCTCCAATTATCAGGGCCAGGGCCTGCGGCTGTCGAAGCACTTTTCGCCGTGGACGCCGTGAGCGCCCAATGCTTGGCAGAACCAAACTGTTTCGCACCGCGCCCTAGCGACACGGCGGCCGCGCCTCCACATTCGTCATATGACACGCCAACCCGCCCTGTTCGTGAGCCACGGCGCGCCGACCATCGTGATCGATCCGATCCCGGCGCATGATTTTCTGAAAGCCGCCGGCCCCGCGCCGCGGCCTTCGGCAATTCTTGTCGCCACCGCGCACTTTGAAGCGCCGGGCCCGACGCTGACCACGCATCCGGCGCCGCCGATGATCTACGACTTCGGCGGATTTCCGTCGGCGATGTACGAGATGAAATACCCCGCGCCGGGCAATCCTGCGCTCGCCGACCACGCCGCGCAGCTTTTGGGCGCCGCAGGTTTTGCGCCGCGGTTCGACGCCACGCGCGGCTTCGACCACGGCACATGGACGCCGCTGATGCTGATGTATCCCGACGCCGACATCCCGGTCGTGCAGGTGTCGGTGGATCCGCGCCGCGACGCCGCGTGGCACTTCGCGATGGGTGAGGCGTTGGCGCCGCTGCGCGACGAGAACGTACTGATCCTCGGCTCCGGCTCGCTGACCCACAACCTTCGCGCGTTCTTCACCAACCCGTTGCCGGAAACGGCGCCGCCGGAAGACTACGTCCGCGCGTTCACCGAGTGGGCGCACGACGCGCTCGAGCACGGTCGTACGGATGAACTCATCGACTGGGTGAACCGCGCGCCACACGCGCTGCGGAACCACCCGACGCCGGAACACTTCCTGCCGCTATTTGTGGCGCTGGGCGCCAGCGGACGAGAAAAATCCGCAAAACGTATCCACGCCTCGTACAGCCATGGTATACTGGCGATGGATGCGTACGCGAGCGCGTGAACTTCTTTTCCCTAGTTTTCAGCTCACCACCTGCGCCACCGCCGCCGCCAGCTCCTGCAGCGCCACCGGCTTCGACAATACCGAGTTCGCGCCCGCCGCCGCGTAGCGACGATCGTCCCCCGCAAGCGCATGCGCCGTGACCACGATGATCGGTGTCTTCGAACGCGGCCCTTCCAGCGCGCGGATGCGTTCGATGGCTTCCTCGCCGTCCATCACCGGCATCTGGATATCCATCACCACCAGCGTGAAGTCGCGCTTCTCCGCCGCCGCGAGCGCCTCGGCGCCCGTCTCCACCGCCACCACGTCGAAACCGAGCGCTGACAGCATGGCGGTGAGCACGATGCGGTTGGTGGGATTGTCCTCAGCAAGCAGCGCCCGCGCCCGCACGCGCGCGTCGACACCTGCGCCCGGCGCCGTCGCGCGATCGGCCAGCAACTCGATGTGGAACGCAGCGCCTTCCCCCGGCGCGTTCTCCAGCCGGATCACGCCGCCCAGCGCCTCGATAGTTTCCTTGGCGATCGCGAGGCCAAGCCCAAGCCCCGGCGTCGGGCGCTGACCATCGCCCAGTTCGCCGCCGAGACCCTGCGAGAACGGCTCGAAGATGCGCTGCACCTGATCGGGCGCGACCCCGCCGCCGGTGTCGCGCACCACCGCGTGCAGAAACACGCGATTGTCCGGGCGATCCATAGCTGTCGCTTCGATGATGATCTGCCCGCGCGACGTCGCCTCCACAGCGTTGGCGACCAGCGCGAACAGCACCTGCCGCAGCCGCGCGGGATCCGACACGATCCACAGAGTGTCGAAGCCACTGAGCGTCAGCCGCAGCGTGACATTGTTCCACTTCGCCTGCGGCTCGAAGATCGCCGCCGCATCCTCGAACGGCCGCGACGCCTCGAACGGGGCCGGGCGGATGGAGACGCCCTCGCGGTGCATGGCCGCAAACTCGACGAGATCCTCCACCACGGCGGCGAGCGTGCGCGCGGACGACCGCACGAGATCCAGGCGATCCTGTTGCGAGGCGGGCGCATCCTCCATGTCGCGGGCGAGCAGATCGGCCGCGCCGATGACGCCGTTCAGCGGCGTCCGCAGTTCATGACCGACGCGGCAGAGGAAAAGCGTCTTCACGCGGTCGGCGGCCGCGGCCTTGTCGCGCGACTCACGCACGGACGCGCCCAGCACGCCGATCAGCAACGATGTGCCGGCGAGCGCCAGGATCATGACCTGCAAGTCGTGCGCAGGTTCGGCCCCCTGCTGCGCGAACGGGCCCCAGCCGTTGACGGAGAGCGCCACGCCGGCCGCCAGCGCAAGGAGCGACGCGGTGGCCGCCGCGATCGGCCCATAGCTGAACGCGGCCCACATGAGCGCCGGCAACAACAGTGCGAGGTAGCCCGGATGCGCTTCGCCGCCACCCCCGCCCCACAGGCGCGGGCCGGCGAACGCCACGACGGCGGTGATCAGCACCGCGAGCGCCATCGACGCGGTGCGCGATGGATCGGCGCGCAGCGCCGCGATCTGGGCGCGCGCATTGGGGCTCGTCACCGCCACCAGCAGGGCGCCGAGCGTGAGGTGGGCGCAGGCGTCGCCGAGGATCCAGTGCGGCGCGGCGGTGCTGGCATAGGTGAAGTCGACGGTGACGAGCCCGGTGGTGGAAATCGCCCACGCCAGCGCCATGCCCACGCTCGATGCGCCGAGCACCGCCGCCAGCCAGATCACCACGCTGCGGGAGCGGTGAAACGAAAACACCGGGCCGGCGAAGCGCGTCGCCGCCGCCGCGATCAGCCAGCACTCCACGCAGTTGGCCAGGGTCAGCAGCACCCAGCCCAGCGCGCCTTCCTCGACGATGAAACTGGTGACGATGGAGCCCGTCACCGCCGCCGCCGCAAACAACCCAAGCGTCGCCGGCGCGCGGATCCGGCGCAGCATCGCTGCGGCGAGCACCGCGTTGGGGAGCCACAGCACTGCCACGTTGTCGGGCGGCATGCGCGGCGACAGCACATCGGCGCCGGCGAGCACCCAGGTCACGCCGATCGCCGCCGCCCAGATGCCATCGTTCCGCGTCAGGCGCACGATCCATCCCCCAAAGAAGCACAGCGTGCATACCACGCCCGCCCTGCCGGTGCGCGGGCGCCCGGTCGAATTATTGTCGAAATCGCTAGTCCAGATCGATCTGGCCGCCGCGCCGCGCCTTGACCGCGCCGCGCTTGACCTTGGTGTCCACCCGCCGCGCCTTGGTGGCCTTGCTCGGCCGCGTCGCCTTGCGCGGCTTGGGCACGTGGGCGGCCTTGCGCACCAGTTCCACCAGCCGCGCGATGGCGTCGGCCTTGTTGCGCTCCTGCGTGCGGAACTGGTCGGCAGTCAGCACGATGACGCCGTCCTTGGTGAGCCGCGAGCCGGCGAGCGTTGCAAGCCGCGCCTTGACGCCCTCGTCCAGCGACGGCGCGTTGGTCACGTCAAAACGCAGCTGCACCGCGCTCGACACCTTGTTGACGTTCTGCCCGCCCGGCCCCGACGCGCGGATGAACGTGAGTTCGATCTCGTCGGGATCAAGGGAAATGGAGGCGGTGACGGGAATCATGGGCAGAGTGTCGGTCGAAGGCGTTTCCGATGTGTTTCGAACGCGCCTACGTCCCCTTCCAGCTCTCCGCATACCCCGCCCACTCCACCGCGCCCGCGTCGTCGCCCACGTCCAGCGGGTCGCGGGTGTCGATCATCACGGCGTATTCATCGGTCGCGGGCTTGTCCTGCTTCAGCATCTTGGCCAGCGCCTTCGGGTGCGGGCCGTGGGTGAAGCCGGACGGGTGGAACGTCATCATCCCGGCCTTGATGTTGTCGCGGCTGAAGAAATCGCCGGCGTGGTAGAACAGCACTTCGTCGTAGTCGTCGTTGTTGTGGAAGAACGGCACCTTGAGCGCGCCGGGATCGGTCTCGAACGGCCGTGGGCAGAACGTGCAGACCACGAAGCGATCCGACAGGAACGTGGTGTGCGCGCTCGGCGGCAGGTGGTAGCGGTGCGACGCGATCGGGCGCAGATCCTTCACGTTGATCCGCACCGGCGCCAGATCGCCGTGCCAGCCGACCGCGTCGAGCGGGTTGTACGGATAGGTCGCGACACTCACCGCGCCGCGCTTCTTGATCAGCACCCGCGTCTCGCCGTCCTCGGCCTGATGCGCCTTGAACACGTCGTCGTGCTTCGGCGTGTCGAGCATCGCGGGATCGAAGAAGGCGTGCGGGCCGGCAAGCCCGCGGTCGGGCAGCGTGAAGTGCGTGTTCGTCGCCTGGATCATCAGCGCGGTGAGCGGCGCGTTCGGCGCGATGCGCCACATGCAGCCGCGCGGCAGGTAGACGTAGTCGCCCGCCGTGATCGCCATGTGGCCGTAGTCGCAGTAGAGGTGGCCGGAGCCTTCATGGATGAACAGCAGCTGGTCGCCGTCGCCGTTGCGCGCGAGCGCCGGCATTTCGTGCGCGATCTTCCAGAACCGCACCTCGGTCGCGGCGTTCCTCAGCACTACCGGCGCATCCCACGGCGACCCCTGTGCTTCGTTGAGACCATTCAGATCAAACGCGCGCGGCCGCAGCGGGCCTTCGAAGTTCGACCAGCCCGTCGGCGGACGCGGGTGGTGGAAGAATGCGGCGGGGCCGAAGAAGCCTTCCTTCGACGCTTCGCGCTCGTAGGTGCCGTCCGGCATGTCGGCGTGCGCCTGCCGCGAGTGCTTGCCCTCGGCGCCCTTCACCGGAATCCAGTTGCGCTTGCTCATTCCTCATCCTTGAAGATCGCGACCACCGGCGTCCCGCCGTCCACAACCCGCACGCGGTACATGCCCGGCGTGTTGAAACTCCACCCGCCGCGCCCGTTTGCATCCATGACAATCACGCCGCCATCGCCGCCGATGGCGGTCAGGTCGCGCTGGATCACCTGATCGGCGGCGGCCTGCGCGCCTTCGCGCTTCATCTCCATGCGCGCGCAGATGGTGCGCGCCACCGCGAGGCGGATGAAATACTCGCCCGTGCCCGTGGCCGAGACGGCGCAGCGCGCATCGGCATAAGTGCCGGCGCCAATCACCGGGGTATCGCCGGCGCGGCCCCAACGCTTGGCGGTGGTGCCGCCGGTGGAGGTACCGGCGGCGAGGCGTCCGTTCGCATCGCGTGCGACGACACCGACGGTGCCGAACTTGGTTTCGTCGAGCGGCGCCAGCTGCGAGCGTCGGTCGGGCGGCGGCGCGCCGGCGGGGCGCGGCGGGATCGGCAGGCCCTTCGCGCGCAGTTCGCGCTCCAGCTGCTGCCAGCGGCGCTCGGTGAAGAACCACGACGGATCGACCTGGTCCTGGTTTTGGTCGCGCGCGAAGCGGTCGGC
>JANNVF010000329.1:0-3047 GCA_031414315.1 Hyphomonadaceae bacterium
CACTACACCCACTTCCCGATCCCCAAGCACGTTGTGGAATAGCACGGCGACGCGTGGATCAAGCCGGCCAACATCCAGGTCAACGGGCCGTTCAGGCTGGAGAAATGGTGGTCGAACTACGTCGTCCACCTGGTCAAGAACCCGGGCTTCTACGATGCGCGCAACGTCGCGTTCAACGAGATCTATTTCTACCCCACCAGCAACGACGACGCCGCGGTGCGCCGGGTGATGAGCGGCGAACTCGGCTGGTCGACCAACTTTTCCGGCAAGAAGGCCGCCTACTACGAGAAGGTGTTGCCGGGCTTCGTGAAGATCGCGCCGTACATGCTGCTGCAGTACTTCTCGATGAACGTCCAGAAAGCGCCGTTCACCGATCTGCGGGTGCGCCGCGCGCTGTGCATGGCGATCGACCGCGCCTTCGTGACCGAGCGCATCTGGCAGGCGGGCTTCCAGCCGGCATGGAGCTTTGTGCCGCCGGGCATCTACGGTTACCCGCAGGGCGGGCGTCTCGATTTCGCCGACCTGACGATCGAGGCGCGCCGCGCTGAAGCGAAGCGGCTGCTGGAGGAGGCAGGCTTTGGGCCGTCGAAGCCGTTCAAGTTCACGTTCAGCCACCGCAACACCCAGGACAACCCGCAGGTCGCCGTGGTGGCGCAGGCCGACTGGCACGCGATCGCGCCGTGGGTGCAGGTGACGCTGGCCGGCGTGGAGGGCCAGATCCACTATGCCAACATGCGCGCCAAGAACTTCGACGTGGGCGACGGGGGCTGGGTGGCCGACTACAACGACGCCTACACCTACCTCTACCTGCTGGAGACCCGCACCGGCCCGCAAAACTATTCGGGTTACTCCAACCCCGAGTACGACCGACTGATGGAAACCTCGACCCAGGAGCGCGATGCAGTGGTCCGCGCCGACACGATGCGGCGCGCCGAGCAGCTCATGCTTAACGATTGCCCGGTAATTCCGGTCGGGTTCGGAACCTCCAAGAACCTGATCGATCCGCGAATTCGTGGCTTTGAGGGCAACCTGGAGGACATCCACCGCACCCGATGGATGACCATATCGGCCTGAGCCCCTTGGCCGCCATGGGCTGCCGCGCAAACGTGCAGGGGCGCCCGAAATAAGGCGGACCTTCCCCAAGGTGTCCTTTTTAGGTCACAGTTCGCCCCATTAGCGTTAGGTTCTGTTCACCTTCATTGACGCGCCCATGACGGGTTTGCCAGAAAGAAGGCACAGACGGGGGTCGGCTTTTCTGAACCTCCGCTTTCGTCCGCGCTGATGTCCTTTCGGGGAGGACCAGCTTGCTGGACCGGGGTTTGGGGGCACTCCTTCAATTCCGGCGTCCGCGCGGTCGGTTGCAGATACGGATTGGAGGTTTCAAGTGAAGCAAGAGACAAAGCGCGGCTTGTTCGCGACTACTGTGCTCGCCGGGTTGGCGATCACAATGCCTGCACTGGCCCAGGCGCCTGTGCAGACGACCCCGGCGCCGGTGCCGGAAGCTACTGCGGATGAAGATGTCGTCGTCGTTACGGGTTCGCGCCTTGTCCGTCAGGATTTCACCGCGATCAGCCCGGTCACGACTGTCGGTGCGCAGGACATCGAACTGACGGCGACGCTGTCGGTCGAACAGCTCCTGAACGAACTGCCGCAGGTGATCCCGGGTAACACCGTGACGTCGAACAACGCGGGCGGCGAAGACTTCGCCACCATCGATTTGCGCGGCCTCGGCCCAGCACGCACCCTCGTCCTCATCGACGGCGAGCGCGTTCCGGCGGCCTCCACCACCGGCGTCGTCGACCTGAACACCATTCCGGCCGGCCTCATCGAGCGGATCGAAGTCGTCACCGGCGGCGCGTCCGCGGTGTACGGTTCTGACGCCATCGCCGGCGTCGTGAACTTCATCCTGAAGGACGACTACGAAGGCGCGGAAATCCGCTCCACCATTTCCAGCGCCGAAGACGGCAACGGCCAGGCGCAGAACGTCGACTTCCTGCTCGGCGGCAACTTCGCCAACGGCAAGGGCAACATCACGACCTACGGCTCGTGGTTCAATCGCGAAGGCGTGAAGCAGTCGGCGTACGACTATTCGCGCGTTTCCGGCGCCCTGGTGTACGGCTACAACTCCTCCAACAGCACCTACACCGGCGTTCAGCTGGTCGACTCGCTGGCAGAATACCTCGCGGCGCGCACCTCGCTCGGCGCGCAAGGCTTCTCCGGCACCTTCGCGGGCGGCGGTTCGGGCACCCCACCTTGGGGCTCGATTTCGAGCAACGCGTCGAACCCGTTCTCCCAGTTGGCGAACGCAGGCGTGAACCCGGCCACGGCGCCGCGGTTCACCGGCGCCAACACCGACTGTAACCCGGCCACCGCCGGTGTGAACGTCAACTCCGGCGGTCTGTCGTTCAACGACCAGGGCCAGCTCACGCCGTTCTTCGGCTCCAACGCCTGTATCGTTCCGATCCGCGCCAACGGTTCGTCGCGCTACAACTTTGCGCCGGACAACTTCATTTACCTGCCGGCCGAGCGTTTCGGAACCCAGACGTTCGCGAACTATGAAGTCACCGACAGCATCGACATGAAGCTGATGCTTTCGTACGTGCGCTCGATCGCACAGGTCTCGCTGGCTCCGACCCCTGTCACCGGTCTGTCTATTCCGCTCAGTTCACCGGCCATTGCCGGCGCCGACGGGATCCTCAACACCGCCGACGACCCGCACCGCGATCTGTCACAAGCCATGCTGTCGCGCACTGGAAACCCGACCAACGTCGATAACCCGGCCACGCCGACGGTCAACGAAGCGGACCCGGACGCCGACGGCATCGTCAACTCGATCGATACGGACGACAATGGTAACGGGGTTAGGGACGATACGGAAAACTTCACCTACGCTTGGCGTTCGAACGCTCTCGGTCCGCGGACCGGTGAGTTCGAAAACTCCAGCTTGCTGAGTCGCGTCTCTTTCACCGGCGAACTGCCGGGTGACTGGGAATGGGTCGTCAACCTCGGCTGGGGCCAGGTGGATTTCAACAGCCAGCTCAACAACA
>JANNVF010000330.1:0-2482 GCA_031414315.1 Hyphomonadaceae bacterium
TCCCGAAGCGCTCGCCGAAATGATCGCCGATCCGAAGCTGACGATCATCGTCGCCGACGTTGCGGGCGCGCTGACCGGCTGCGTGCTGGTGGCGGAGAAGCCTGGACCAAAAGGCTATCTCGGCCTGCTCACCGTCAGCCCGCGGCTGCAGAGCGCCGGCCTCGGCCGCGCGCTCATCGACGAAGCCGAGCGTCACGCGCGCGAGGTGATCGGCGCCAGCGCCATGGAAATGACCGTGATCAAATCGCGCACCGAACTGATCGCCTGGTACATCCGCCGCGGCTACGCCGACACCGGCCGCGAAGAACCGTTCCCGCTGGACGACGTGCGGTTTGGTTTGCCGAAGACGCGGGAGTTGGTGTTTGTGGTGCTGGGGAAGGGGTTGTGAAGCCATGTGCAGTCAGAAGACGCCGTTCGAACTTCGCTTAGCTACGCGGCTGAACACGGAAAGCCAACGCTTTCACAACCAATGGATATGTAATTGGTACAACATAAATATTCGAGGAAATGCGACAGACGTTGATGACTTTCGCGGAGGCAGAATACGCTTAGGTGGTTGCCTCTTCGAAGGGCAACCACAACAATTTTATTGGAGCTCCATAGACCGCTATCTAAAGACGTACATCCAAGAATCCATGAAATTGTGGGATGCGGAGACGGTGTCATATCCAAGTTCGCTAAGGCGCTCGTCTTTGGATGCAACAGAAGGCATGCTGATTAGCTTCTCGTCACAAGTCATCGCGAACGCCACCAAAACCGACCGTCGACTCCGCGGGAATGGATATCCAGATCAAGTGCCAGTCTATAACTCGAGCGGTTCGGCGTCGGCTGCAAAAGCAGAAGCGATGCGGATGGCGGAAGCGCACAGGATGCTTTTGGGCGACATTGTTCGCGTCGAAAAAAGTCCAAACGAAGCAAGGGTGCTCTACGACGTGTTCGTAAGCCACGCGTCTGAGGACAAGGCCTCATTTGTCGCCGAGTTCGTTACCGAGCTGCAGGCTGTTGGACTTCGCGTTTGGTACGATGCGAATTCTCTCGGGTGGGGCTCCTCACTGCGACAGGAGATCGACAATGGATTGGCCACCTGTCGCTTCGGCGTTGTTGTTCTTTCGCCGAGCTTCTTCAGTAAGCCCTGGCCTCAAGCGGAACTGGATGCTCTGCTCGCGCGAGTGATGACAGGAGACGGCCGGATCTTACCTATTTGGCATCAGTTGTCGCACGACGAAGTTGTTGCTCGTAGTCCACTTATGAGTGGAAGGATGGCTCGTGAAACATCCAGAACTAGCGCGCGAGAAATGGCTTTGGAAATCGAAAAGATTTGCCAGCAGCTCTAACGCGGCAATAAACGGTCGATTTGTCGCCGCAGCTCCTACGCGCGCTGCTCTACAATTCTGTACACGCTTGGTGACCGCTGCACCGATTTGTATACTGCAACGGCCGGTTTGCAGACTTTTGCGCGCCGTTTGTACACCCGAGCGCCGGGCGCGTCCGGAGACGCGCGGTCACTCCCTCCCCTCGATGGGGAGGGTCCGTCGCGCAGCGACGGGGGTGGGGCGGACGCACGTTGCGCGGGCGAAAATTGCGTTTGGCGCCGAATGAGTTCTTCGCCCCAACATTTTGCGCACACCCCACCCGGCGCTTCGCGCCACCCACCCCATCGAGGGGAGGGAGGGTGAAATGGGGGGAAAACAGCCCCGCCAATCCAGCACCTTTCCCGTGCCGCCGGCGACCGCCGGCACTTTTTTCGACCATCAAAACGCTTGGCGCGCAACGGACCGGCGGTCGCCGGCGGTACGGGCGCTCGATTTTCTCGGCAACTCAAATCCGGCGGATATCCCGCCCGGCGCATACTCTCGCGCATGAACACACACACGACGACGCTCGACCTCGAAAGACTGCACACCCTCGCCGCGCGGATGCGTGCGTGGGTGCTGGCGCTCGTCGGGTGGCTGGCGGGGTTTGAAGGGGTTCTGCCGCGCGCGTGGCGGCGCGAGCTGCTGGTGCTGGTGCGTGGCGCGGAGATCGATGTGCGCCGGCTGGTCATCTGTGTCGCGGTGGCGGGGCTGCCGCCGGCGCTCCCCCCGTCCATGGTGCGACGCGCCCCGCGGCCGCGCTCCACGCCACCGGGCTTTCGGCGCATGCGCCATCACGGCGACGAGATGCGCCCGTTCGTGCGCGGCGTGCGTCTGACCGATGCGCGCGGGCGTCGTGGCAGTCTTGCCGTGCGCATTGCGCGCGTGCGCGCCATTCTCGCCCGGCTCGGGTGGCACGCCGCCGCCATGCGCAGGCGCATCGCCCGCATGAAGATCAGCGCGCGTCTGACGCCGGTGGCGCCGCGCGCCGATCGGCTCGTCGCGCTCGCCGCGCCGGCGTGCGTGTGCGCCGATACGTCGTAGCGCCCGTAGCGCCGGCGTGCCGCCCGCCGCGGGACCCATTTAGCACAGCGTGTGGGGCAGCCCGCGGCCAGCCCGCGCGACGGGCG
>JANNVF010000331.1:0-2856 GCA_031414315.1 Hyphomonadaceae bacterium
GTTGCGGATGGCGTCCGACACGCGCGGGTCGCGACAGATGACGCCGGCGAGCGGCGGGCGGTAACCGAGATAGGTTTCCGACGCGCGGGACAACTGGTCGTAGATGCGCCGGCCGGACGCGCGGGTGTCGGCCATGTTGACGACGACCCATGGCTGTGCGGCGGGTTGCGCGAGGCGCAGGACTTTCAGGAATGCGTAAGCGTCGGTGAGAGCAGGCGGCTCTTCCGTCGTCACGACGACGACGCGCGAGGCGGCGCGGGCAAAGCGCATGACATTGGGGTCGATGCCGGCGGCCAGATCCAGGATGATGCGGTCGTACATCGGCGCCAGCGCGGTGACGCCCTGCGCGATGCGGTGCACGTCTTCAAGCTTGAGGGATCCAAGCGCGCCGGAACCGGAATGACCGGGGAGGAGATCGAACCCGCCGTTGCGGCCCGGCCCGCCGATCACCGGCGTCACCGCCTGGTCGAGCTCCAGCCAGCCGCGCATGACCGACGAGAGATCCGCTTCCGGGCGCACGCCGATCTGCACATCGACGTTGGCGAGGCCAAGGTCGCAATCCACCAGCAACGCGCGGCGCGACGTGCGGCCGAAGGCGCACGCCAGCGACACAGAAAACCAGGTCTTCCCAACCCCACCCTTGCCCGAAGCGATCGCGATGATCGGCACCGGGTTCGTACGGGTCGCTGCAACGCGTTTTGCGGTGGCGGCGGCCATGTCTACCTCTTGTGTTATGAGATGGGACAATGGGCCGTCGTGATTTCCGAGCCGTATACGAAACCGGCCGAAATCGAAAAAAGATGTTGGTTTTCAGTAAATTATGCCCAGCCAAACCTTTCCGGACGGCAATCGTTATGACCGAGGATTCAGCATGAATCCGCGTTAGTCATGTTCACGGGAGAGAAGCTGGCGCACCCGACAGGATTCGAACCTGTGACCCCTGCCTTCGGAGGGTGGTTTGGGCTGTTTTCGCGCGTTGCCTCTCTTTGCATTGCGTTGAAAAAGTGCATTGAAATCAACGAAAAGCTTGTCACACCTCCTTGCTGCTGGTCTTGTGATTTCTGTCGCGGTGTGGACCTGGTGTGGACCAAAAGCAGGGCGCAAAGTTTTGAAAACAGATGCTTCCATCCCTGTTCGCCTCACGAAACGTGCCGTTGATGCGGCATTGCCGCGCGCTGCGCGATATCATCTCTGGGACGGCGAACTCATCGGATTTGGCCTTCGTGTAGAAGCTTCCGGCCGCAAGTCGTTTGTCATCCGATATCGGGCCGAGGGCGGCGGCCGTAACGCGCCACACCGACTTGTGACGATCAGTTCAGTCGGCGTCATGACGCCCGATCAGGCGCGCGCTGAAGCGAAGAAGCTCCTCGGGGCGGTGGCGACTGGCAAGGACCCCGGCGCTGAACGGCGGACGAAGCGGCAAGACCTCACAGTTTCAGAGCTCTGCGACCTTTACTTGCGCGAGGGATGCCCGACCAAGAAGGCTTCGACACTCGCGACAGATCGCGGCCGCATCGACCGGCACATCAAGCCGATGATCGGGGCGAAACGCATTTCGTCAGTCACACGCGGCGACATTCAATGGCTGATGCGCCAGATAGCCGATGGCAAGACCAAGGCCGATCTGAAAACGCGGCCGCGCGGCAGGGCCATCGTGCGCGGTGGCAAGGGGACTGCCAGCCGCACGATCGGGATGCTTGGCGGTATTTTCACCTACGCGGTGCGTCAGGGGATGATCCCGGATAACCCGATGCGGATGGTCAAACGCTGGCAGGATCGTCGTCTTGATCGCTACCTCAGCCAAGAAGAGTTGGAGCGGCTTGGCGAAGCGCTTAACGAAGCGGAGGTTGCTAGGGAGAATCCAAAGGCGATTGCAATCATTCGTCTGCTGGCGCTTACGGGGGCGCGGAAGGGGGAGATCGCGACGCTCTCGTGGGGCGAGGTCGATTTCGACAAGGGGGTTTTGCGCCTGCGGGATTCTAAGACCGGCCAGAAAATCATTCCGGTGGGAAAGTCGGCCCTGTCCATCCTGGCGATGCAACCACGCACGCTGGATTCCGACTTCGTCTTCCCGGCAGACAAGCTCGGGCAAAAGGGTGGAGAGCGTTCCCACTTTCAGGGCATCAACGCCGTTTGGCATCGTGTTCGCGCGAAAGCCAAGTTGCCAAATGTGCGCTTGCACGATCTGAGGCACACAGCCGCCAGCATCGCCGTTGCAAATGGCGCCTCATTGCCGATGATTGCCCGCATCCTGGGCCACGCCGACACGAAGACAACGCAACGCTATGCCCACCTCTCCGACGCGCCCGTTCGCGAGGTTGTCGAGGGTTTTTCAGATCGCGTGGCGCAGGCGATGGGCGTTTTGGTCGCCGCGCCTTAGCGATTGTCAGTTGCGGGAAGGGCCGCACGAGCCAGGGCGGCGCGCAGGCCTGGATTTTCGGGATGCCCGCTTGAAATCTAGTCCAGTCTAGACTATTCTGGCCCCAGGAGGTGGTCTGATGTCGGAGATTTGGACCGTGCAGGACGCGAAGGCGCAACTTTCCGAGCTCCTTCGGCGCGCGCGCGCCGGTGAGCCGCAGCGGATCGGAGTGACAGACGCCTGCGTGGTCGTTTCCGAGCAGGTTTGGGCCGCCGCCAATCCGTCGGCGCTCGGCGCCTGGCTGGTGGAAAGCGCACCACGCGGCAGCGAACTGGTGTCGCCGTTGCGCGCGTCACGCCGTGTCGACCCGTTTGCGGAGGCGGATGATGGCGTTGGCAGTGCTCAGAAGTGAGCCGGATTCTTCTCGACACCAATGTCATCTCAGAACTGGTCCGATCCCGCCCAGAACCAAAAGTGCTGACGTTCGTCGGCGCACT
>JANNVF010000332.1:0-8363 GCA_031414315.1 Hyphomonadaceae bacterium
CGTCGGCGCTGGCCTACAACTGGTTTTACACAGATCCAAGGTACACATTCACAGTCGCGGATCCAGAGAACGTACTCGCTATTGTGGCATTCTCCGGCGCAGCAACTCTCGTGTCCTTCCTGGCCGCGAGAGCGCGCGAGCAGACGCAGGCAGCGCGCGGCGAAGCGAAAACCTCACGAGAACTGTTCGGCCTAGCCAAAGGCTTGGCGAGCGTTGCAACGGAGGATGAAGTTGCACAGACGCTGGCCGCTTACACGGCGCGCGCCTTCGAGGCGGACTCTGCAGTATTTGCCCGTGTTGGCGTCAATGATCTGCGCCTGGCTGGAACCGCGCCGGATGCAGCAAGCCTGACGGATGCGGACATGGCGGCGGCGCGTTGGACTGCCGACAAGGGCCAGCCAGCGGGACGCGGCGCTGACACGTTGCCTGGCGCGCGATGGTTGTTCATTCCTTTGCGGACGTCGCGACTTTTTGCCGGCGTGCTCGCGGTTGCGCGGGATGCGCCTCTCTCGCCGTCCGAACGCCGGCGCTTGGACGCAATGTCCGATCAGGCGGCAACCGCGCTGGAGCGTGCACACATCGCCCGCGCTTATGAGGAGGGGCGTGTGGAGATGGAGGCTGAGCGGTTGCGGGCAACCATGCTCTCGTCCTTGTCGCATGATCTAAAAACGCCGATCGCCGGCATTCTCGGCGCCGCCTCAAGCCTGCGCGCCTATGGCGAGAAGCATGATGAGGCCACGCGCATCGAATTGCTGGCCGGTATCGAAAGTGAAGCCGTTCGCATGCAGCACTACGTCGTCAAGCTGCTGGATATGACCCGGCTCGATGCGGGCGGTGTCAAGCCGAAGATTGAAGCCCTGGATGTTGCTGACGTCGTTGCGGCTGTGCTCAAGCGCGCGCAACCGATTGCCGAGGGCATATGGTTGGACGGCGACATTTCGCCTGGCTTGCCGATGTTGAAGGCAGATTCAACGCTGTTGCATCAAGCACTGTTCAACTTGCTTGAAAATGCGATCGTTCACGGCGCGCGCGCGGTGGAGGCCGGAGAGGTTGTGCTCAAGGCTCACGCGCGAGATGGCGGCATCGTGTTTGACGTGCTCGACAATGGACGCGGATTGCCGGCCGGGGTGGAGGCGCGTGTCTTCGATCGCTTCTTTCGCGCCGACGCCACAAAAGCCGGCGGCACAGGGTTGGGGCTCGCCATCGTCAAGGGGTTCGCCTCCCTGATGGGCGCGACGGTCGAAGCGCACAATCGGAGGGACCAGGGCGGAGCAGTGTTCACGCTTGCTTTTCCGGAATCCGCGACGGCATGACTAGGCGTCCTTTCGCTGAGCCCGCTTCCATGCCACCTGGCCGCCTCAAAGCCCTGATCGTTGACGACGAAAAGGCGATCCGTCGGTTTCTGCGTTCGACCTTGATCGCGGAAGATTTCGACATCGCTGAAGCCGGGAGCATTGCTGAGGTGCGCGCCATCGGAGACGGGTTTTGGCCCGATCTTGTGGTTCTGGATCTTGGGCTTCCCGACGGCGACGGGGCCGATCTCATTCGTCCGCTTTCCGTCCTGGGACAGCCGGCCATTCTTGTTCTTTCAGCGCTCGATGAAGAAGCCAGAAAGGTGCATGCGCTCGATCTTGGCGCGGACGACTTCGTCACCAAGCCATTTGGCGTCGATGAATTCATGGCGCGCGTACGCGCTGCGCTGCGTCACCGCGTGCAGATGCAGGGAAGTCCTGCCGCGTATGACGACGGTCGTCTGTCTGTCGATCTGTCGAAGCGGATCGTGCGTGTGGGTGGCGAAGATCCTAAGCTCACGCCGCGCGAGTATGGGCTATTGCACCAACTCGTTCTGCACGCCGGCAAAGTTTTGACGCATCGCCACTTGCTGCACGCCGCCTGGCCTGACGACACAAACGCTGACGTGCAGGCGCTTCGCGTGCATATTCGTCACTTACGTCAAAAAATCGAAGTCGACCCTGATTCACCCGCGCGGATCACGACGGAGCCGGGCGTGGGGTATCGGTTCTTGCCGCTGGGGGAACCGTAGAGGCGATCCGGTGCGGGTAGGCGCCAAAAGACCAAGGCCTGCCAGTATTTCCGGCTCGGGAATATCGAGCCCCGTTCCGATCAGTTCTAATACGATCTTCCCGGGTGGGAGATGTCGTGCACATGTATCCAATGCCCGTTGAGCACTCCAGCGTGCGTACTCCGGTCATGGAACCAGATGCCCCGCACCAAATAGTCTTTTAAAATCAATCTCGCAGTTTGATTTTGTCCGAAATGCATAGACGCGACTGAGGAGATAAAAGACGAGTAAAATTAACAAGATAGACCGCCGCTTCTCCACGGCCCCATATGGCTTTACAGCTACGCCGGGACCATCCTGTTGGCCGCCGCGCGTCTATACCAAGGGCAAACGACCAACATGCGAACGCCTGGCTACGGATTTGCTTCAATTTTGGAGGTTCGCGCGCCGCTCCAGGTCATCTCGCGTGCCAGTATTTTGCCGGTAAGTTGTCGCCACTATCCGCGCAAGGTTCATTCCGACATAGGCACGGGTGGCCGCACCCCCGTACCAGGCTCTTCGGTCAATGAGGGATTGCTGCGGGGCCTGCGTACAGCAAATGGAGCATTCAACAGAGCAGCTGAACCTTCGCGCGCGGCTGGACTTTGCTGCGCACCCGCCATTTGAACATGTTCACGTTAATCGCGCTCGGCGTCGCCTATGGCTACAGCCTTATCGCCACCTTGGTCCCAGGCATCGTCCCGCCGGGCTTTCGCACCGGCGGGACGTGCCAATCTATTTCGAAGCGGCGGCGGTCATCACGACCTTGGTGCTGGTCGGACAGGTTCTCGAATTGCGCGCTCGCTCGCGCACGTCGCAAGCGATCAAAGCGCTGTTGAAGCTCGCGCCTGATACCGCACGCCGCGTTCGCAGCGACGGCGGAGGAAGACGTGGCCCTGAGCACCGTTCTGGTTGGCGATCGGCTTCGCGTCCGCCCTGGGGAGCGTGTGCCGGTCGATGGGATCATCGCCGAGGGGTCGAGCGCCATTGATGAAGCTATGCTGACCGGCGAACCGATACCGGTCGAAAAGCATGTCGGCTCGGCCGTGTCTGGCGGAACGCTCAATGCGCGGGGCTCGTTCATCATGCGCGCCGAGCGCGTCGGCGCAGACACGCTGCTCGCACGCATTGTAGCGATGGTTGCCCAAGCGCAGCGTTCTCGCGCCCCAATCCAGCGCCTCGCCGATCAAGTGTCGGCGAGGTTCGTGCCGGCGGTGATCGCTGTCGCTTTGCTGGCGGCGGCGGTTTGGGCGACGGTCGGCCCGGAGCCACGTCTGGCCTATGCGCTGCTGACCGCAGTCGGCGTGCTGATCATAGCGTGCCCGTGCCCGTGCCCGTGCCCGTGCCCGTGCGCGTTGGGACTGGCGACGCCGATGTCGATCATGGTTGGCGTTGGGCGCGCGGCGCAGGCCGGCGTGCTCGTGCGCGATGCGGCCGCGCTTGAAACGCTCGAAAAGGTCAACGTGCTCATCGTCGACAAGACTGGAACGCTGACAGAAGGGCGGCTTGTCTTCCTGAGCGCGAAGCCAAGCGAAGGCGACGCATCGGAAAACGTATTGCGGTTAGCCGCCAGCCTGGAAGCCGGCAGCGAGCACCCGTTAGCGACTGCGATTCTGGCGGGGGCGGCGGATCAGAAACCCTCGCTCGCAAAAGTCGAAGATTTCGAAGCGATCGTCGGGAAGGGCGTCGCCGGCGCCATTGACGGTGTTCGTTATGCGCTTGGCAACGAGGATCTGATGCGCGATCTCGGCGCAGACACAACAGGAGTTTCCGGATCGATTGAGGTTCCGCGCGATCAGCGCGGCGCAACCGTGATGTATCTCGCGGCGGCCCATCGCCTCCTTGGCTATGTCGCCGTTGCCGATCCGATCAAACCCTCGGCCATAGAGGCCGTGCGCGAGCTGCGCGACGCCGGCGTGCGCGTGATCATGGCGACGGGCGATGCGCCGGGCACCGCGCGCGCTGTCGGGCGCGAACCAGGCTTCGTCGACGCGGATGTACGCGCCAACGTGAAGCCCGAGGACAAGGCTGCCCTAGTCGCTGATCTCAAGGGGCAAGGGCTGCGCGTGGCGATGGCGGGGGACGGCGTCAATGACGCGCCGGCGCTCGCGGCGGCCGATGTCGGCATCGCCATGGGCAGGGGAACGGGAACGGACGTAGCCATGGAGAGCGCGGGCGTCACCTTGGTGAAGGGCGATCAGAGGGTGTGCTGCGCGCAGTGCGGCTCTCGCGCGCGACCATGCACAACATCTGGCAAAACCTCTTTCTGTCGTTCGCCTAAGACGGCGCAGGCGTACCGATCGCGGCGGGCGTGCTCTGTCCCGCGTTCGCGTGGACCCTCTCGCCGGCGCTCGCCAGCGCGGCGATGGCGCTTTCCTCAGTCAGTGTGATCGTGAACGCGCTGCGATTGAGCCGCACGCCGCTCTGAACGGGGGGACCTTCGCGATCACAGGCTGGCGCTGATCGTCATCCGATCCGCAAACGAACAAACGCCATGCGGCCATCCTGATCGCTGCCGTAGGGGCTGCGAGAGAATCCCTTCACCTCAACAGTGCGCGCCTGCTCTAAAGGTGCGATAGTATCCCTATGGAACTGTTGGCGCATACGCGGATCGTCAGCTGGGAAGGCGCCAGTCTCTGGGTCATCGATGCGACCAAAGTCGTGGGTGACGAACCCAGACGCACGGACTTTCACGCGCATCATGCGATCCAGGTGACGTTTGGCCTTGGCGGCTGGTTCAAACTCGACACGGCGGAATTGAGCGTGCGGGGCGAGGGTGTAGCCGTCGCCGCTGACACACCGCACGTCTTTGAGGCCGAAGGCCTGATCGCAATGATTTTCATCGAGCCGGAGAGTCGCTTCGGGCGGGCGGTCGCGCGCGACCTGTTCGTTTACGGCGATCTTGCCGCCGTTCCGCGCGATCGCCTGGAGCATTTGTGCGCGGGTATCCGAGACAACTATCGCGCGGCGAAGCGCGATGACGAAAGTCTCGTCGCTTTAGGACGCAGTCTATTGGCGTCGTTGGCAGCGGGAAGGGCCCAAGAGCCGGACGCGCGCGTTCGCCGCGTGATCGCATGGGCGGCATCTCAACTGGATGGCCGCGTCGGCCTTGGGGATGCAGTCGCGGTCGCCGGCATATCCGCGAGCCGGTTGCGCCATTTGTTCGTGGAGCAGACGGGGCTGCCGTTCAAAACCTACCTGCTTTGGTTGCGTCTGACGCGGGCGGTTGAGCGCATTGCGGCTGGGGCATCCCTCACGGAAGCCGCGCACGATGCGGGCTTCTCCGATTCCGCCCACCTCAGCCGAACCTTCCGCCGGATGTTCGGTGTCGCGCCGGCCGCGCTCAGGATGTCGTAGCCGTTACGTTCAAGTGCTCTGATCAGAGCGGTCCTAGAAACAGGTTGTCACCAACCAGACCCCTAGGAGCTTCCAATGACTGACCAAAAGACTACGCAATCCTGCACCTGCGATCAAACGCGCAAAGCCGCGCAGACACCCGCCACGGCGTGCGCGTGCGGCCCCAATTGCAAGTGCGGCGCGGCTTGCATCTGCACGCCGCAAAAGAACTGTCAGCCCGCCTAGTGGCCGATGCGTCGCATCGAGGCTGGTCATGCCGGTCTCGATGCGCGCGGGCCAAACGTCGAACAGGAGCAAGCCGATGCGACATCTATCCGCGCGTGAAGCAGAAAGTGGGCGCGCTCATCACCACTGGGTATCGAGTGCCTTTCTCGCGTTCGCGACGATGCTGACCGTCAGCGCGTGCGCCACGAAGACGAGCGACGATCACGTCGCGATCGTCGATGGACATCGCGTTGCCTACCAGGTGCTCGGCACAGGCAAGCCCGTTGTCGTCATGATTTCGGGCATGGGCGATGACATGAGCTCGTTTCAGGATGTCGCCACTGAAATCGGTCAAGTCGCGACGGTTGTCATCTATGATCGCGCCGGTTACGGCGCGAGTGGCGCGGTGGCGGGACCGCGCGATGCGCAAGCCGCTGACAGTGAACTGTCAGCGCTGTTGGTGGAGATCGGCGTGAGCGGACCCTACGTGCTCGTCGGCCACTCTCTCGGCGGCCTGTTTGCGGAATACTATGCCGCAATGCATCCCAACGAAGTAGCGGGCCTGGTCTTGGAAGAATCCCGTCCAGCGGACTTCACGCGCCGCTGCGAAGCCGCCGGCGTGCAGATGTGCACTGCGCCTGCATCAATGGTTCGATTTATGCCGAACGGCGCCCAGGGTGAATTCGCCGCGCTCTCCCAGACGATCGCACAAGTCGAAGCGGCTGGTCCCGTGCAGGGACGAAATGTGCTCATCCTCTCGCGTTCTGTTGAACCAAACGCGTCGGCCTTCGATCGAACCTGGTCAGTCGCGCAAAACGTTTTGGCGTTGCGCTATCCAGGTGCCCGCCATTTGGTCGCCAGCCGGTCAGGGCACTATGTCCATCGCGACCAGGCCCAATGGTTCGTCGCATCTGTCGTCGCGTTCTTGGGCGAGGTGAGCCGGGAGCGGGAAACACCCTAGCCGTTGCGTTCAAGTGTACCGGCGCGTGTCGCGGTAGGGTTCATCATAACGGACGCGAAAGCCTCAGAGGATATCCGTCATGGAGTATTTTGTTGGCGTCGGGATGGCCCTGGGCGCGGGGCTCCTCACCACCATCACCGGTTTTGACCGTGATCGCGCGCTCTATCCGGCGATCCTGATCGTGATTGCGTCCTACTATGATTTGTTCGCCGTCATGGGCGGCGGCGAGGCTCTGGTTTGGGAAACTGGCGCCATTGCCGTGTTTCTTGCCGCCGCGGTCATAGGCTTCAGAACCTCTCTTTGGGTCGTCGTTGTCGCTTTGGTGGGGCACGGCCTGTTTGATTGGTATCATGACCAATGGATTGAAAATGCAGGCGTGCCGGCCTGGTGGCCGATGTGGTGCCTGAGCTATGATGTGGCAGCCGGGGCCTACCTCGCCTGGCGGCTGCTTTCCGGAAAGATCGACGCGACAAACCCGTCGAGCTTCGGCAAGCGGATTCATTCTTATGTCGACGCTGAGTTCGTCGCCGCCAAAGCCGTAGAGCTTGGTGGCGATCCCGACAAAGCTTTCCGCCATCTGGAGCGCGCTCATGTATTGGGCCAGAGATCCACGGTGCAGCATGTCCGCGTGCATGCGCGCATGCTGATGTGGGGCATTCGCCACAACCATCAACGTGAAGTAATGGGCCAGATTTCGCGTGTGATCGGCGCAGCCACCGGAACCTGGGTCGGACTTGTGCCGCAGGGAAATACCGGAGGAGCCAATATCAGTGGGTTCAAGTCGATGGCGATCCCCGATGATCTCGCCGGCCAAATCGCGGCGGCGCGTACTTCGGTTGCAAACGCTCACGAACTGGGTGCGGTCTGAACCGGACGTTTCACCGGCGCGCACTGCCAACCAATGCGATTGCGTTCTCGTCGCCTGAAGGATTGATCATACCACGGGCCAGGCGCGCGGATGGCTGGTCATTCGCCACAGTGCCGGATCGCGCGCAGTGGGCCCCGGCGCGAGTTGCGTTGGCGCGGCACGTTTGAACCTGTAGCGCGTGTCTCGGCGCGCGCCACGCGCGTTTTGCGGGAAGTGCAGGCGTGGGGAAGGAACCCTTGGCGCGTTCAACGCGCCGCGGAACACATGCTCCCTACTGCTCAGGCACCAGCCGGCGAGGTTGTCCGATCGTCGCAAAGTGGCTGCCGCGACCGAGTTCGTTGCAGTTCGGCGCCGCGTGCAAACTACGCCGCTGTTCGAAGCGGTCTGAAAGCGGCGCGTATTTCTTCCGAGAAGAGGGTGGGTTGCTCCCAGGCCGCGAAATGCCCGCCTCGGTCGACTTCGTTGAAGTAGAAGAGATTGGGATAGGCCCGCCGTGTCCACGATTCCGGGGCCCGGTAGATGTCTTCTGGGAAGACCGTAATCGCGACCGGCAGCGCGATCTCCGATGTCATCTGCGCCGTTGCGCTAATTGCGGGCCGCCCGCGATTTTCCCAATAAATGCGCGACGCTGAGGCCGCAGTATTCGTCAGCCAGTAGAGCGTGATGTTATCCAGCACCTGATCTCTGGACGGCGACTGGGCGGGGTCCTCGCCATATCTCCATTGATCGAAGCCGGGATGAACGAGCAGCCAGGCTGCAAGACCTGCCGGAGAATCTGCTAGGCCATAGCCAACGGCCTGAGGTCGCGCCGTCATGATGACGTTGTAAGCCGTGCCTCCAGTTCGCCGCCATGTACTTAGCGCATCGAACACCATCCGCTCCTGTTCGGAGAGGGATTGTGGCGCGGGCGC
>JANNVF010000333.1:0-16676 GCA_031414315.1 Hyphomonadaceae bacterium
CGCCGCGAGGGCCGTGCGGCGACGGCGCGCCGTCGTACTGCGAGACCGCGCCGCAGCACGCGATGCGGCCATGGTTGTTCATCTGGAAGAGGCAGGCCTCGAAGATGTCGCCGCCGACGTTGTCGAAATAGACGTCGATGCCTTTGGGCGCGGCGGTCTTCAAAGCCTTGAACACGGGCGCGGCCTTGTAGTCGACCGCCGCATCGAAGCCGAGTTCGCCGGTGAGCCACGCGCACTTGTCTGCGCCGCCGGCGATGCCGACGACGGTGCAGCCCTTGATCTTCGCGATCTGGCCGACCAGCGACCCCACCGATCCCGCCGCCGCCGACACGACGACGGTTTCCCCCGCCTTCGGGCGTCCCACGCGCAGCAAGCCGAAGTACGCGGTGAGCCCGGCGACGCCGTAGATGCTGAGAAGATGCGTGATCGGTTCGAGCTTCGGCAGTTTCGTCAGATGCCTGCCCGGCAGCGCCGCGTAGTCCTGCCAGCCGGTGTCGGCGAACACGAGATCGCCCTTCGCGAAGCCCGCGGCCTTCGACTCCACGACTTCCGCCACCGCGCCGCCGGCCATCACCGTCCCCGCCTCCACCGCACCGCGATAGGTCGCGCCCTGCATCCACGCGCGGTTGGCCGCGTCGAGCGAGATGTGGCGCACGCGCAGGAGAACCTCGCCGTCCTTCGGCGCGGGCATGGCGGCTTGGTCGAGGCGGAAGTGCTCCTCGCCGAGCTTTCCCTTCGGCGTCTCGACGAGCAGGATCTGGCGATTGGTCATGGCGCGACTCCGGTTTGCGGCGATCTGATGATGCGGGAAGCGGCGCCGGCGCGCCAGCGACAGCGGTTCCCGCGCGCCTTCCCCAGAGCCATGCATTCCTGCATAGTCCGCCCTTCGCGCGAGGGGCCATTGGCCAAGTGACCCAGATGGATTGGGACAAGCTCAAGACCTTCCACCACTCTGCGGAGCTCGGCAGCCTCACGGCGGCGGCGGAGAAGCTTGGCATCTCGCAGTCGGCGGTCAGCCGCCAGATCGGCGCGCTCGAGGACCAGATCGGTGTCCCCCTGTTCCAGCGCCATGCGCGCGGCCTGCTGCTGACCGGGCCGGGCAAGGCGCTGTTCGATCTCACCCGCGACATGGCGCAGACCGCCGCCAGCGCCGAACGCACGCTGAAGGACGCGCGCGAGAAGGTGATGGGCGATCTGTCGATCACCGCACCGATCGCGTTTGGCTCGGTGTGGCTCGCGCCGCGCCTCGTGGAGTTCACCGACAAGTATCCCGAGTGCAAACTCCAGCTGCTGCTGGACGACCGTGAGTACGACCTACTGAAGCTCGAAGCGGAATGCGCCGTGCGGTTGTGGGCGGCCACGCACCAGGATCTCATCCAGCGAAAAATACTCTCGGTGCACGTCAGCCTTTACGCCGCGCCCGCGTATATTGCCCGCCACGGGACACCGAATAAACTTGAGGATCTCGATAAGCACCGCGTGGTCGCCTATCAGGTGAGCGCCGCCAACCCGATGCGCGAACTGGACTGGGCGGTGCGCGCGGGACGCGATGACGACAAGCCGCGCCCGGCGCTGCTGGAGATCAACAACGTCTACGGCATGCAGCGCGCGGTGGAGAGCGGCCTCGGCATCGCCAGCCTGCCCGACTACATGGCGCGGGGAAATCCGAACCTCGTGAAGATCCTGCCGGACGAAATCGGGCCGAGCTTCGACGTCTACTTCATCTATCCGGGCGACCTGAAGCGTTCGCGCCGGATCATCGCGTTCCGCAACTTCCTGATCGAACAGGCGGCGGGCTGGACCGGCTGAATGGCGCGCGTAGCAGACGTATGTGACAGGGGTTACAGCGCCGCCACGTCATTTCCGCATGGCGGCAATACCTTGCCAACGCCTTGAATCCGCCCGGCTTCACCCTCACCTCATGACCCGCGCGGCTGTCTCGCCGCGCACCGGTTTCGACCTCCAGTCCGTGACCGGACCCTCCCCCCGAGACATACTCTTTCGGCCGCGCGGTTCGCCCGCGCGGCCGTTTTTCTTGGCGCCTCCGACGCTTTCCCCCTCCCCGCACGCATGCCAAGGTCGGTGCAACGAGACACAAGATCGGGGAGAGACATGGCGGAACCGCAGGCCTCGCCGCCGCGCTGGCGGCTGTTTGCTGCGCTGTTCGGCCTCGTGCTGCCGGTCGCTGTCACGGTCACCGTCTCGCCGCTGATGAACAGCGTGGCGATGGATGTGCGCCACATCGATTCCGTACAGATCGGCGCGATCCGCACTGCGGAGATCCTGCTCAACGCCTCGCTGGCGCTCTACCTGTCGACCAAGCTCACCACCATCGTCCCGCGCACGCTGGGCCTCATCGGCGCAGCGTTGTTTCTCGCCGGCAACCTCGGCGGCATACCCGGAACCGGGCTCGTCGATCTCTTAGTCGCTCGGCTTGTGGCTGGCGCAGGCGCGGCGTGTCTTGGCGCAGCAGGCGCTGCGCTCTACGGGCAGTTCAAGAGCCCGCAACGGGCCGGCGGCATGCTGTTGCCGGCGTGGACCCTCGCCTCGGTGATCGGCGCGCTGGTGGCGGGCGCCGGCGCCAAGGTGCATTCGCAGACCGGAGTGTTCGGGGTGCTGGTCGCCGCCGCCGTTATCGGGTTGGTGTTCATCGCGTGCTTGCCGGGCGGGCGGGCGCCGGCGCCCGCCGCGGCGCCGGCGTTGCCGATCGCGAGGTCGCTGCGGTCGCCCTACGTGCTGGGCGCGGGCGCGATCTTCTTCGGCTCCACCGCGCTCTGGCACTTCTTCGCCCGCGTCGGGCTAAGCCATGGCCTCGATCCCGAACAGATCAGCCAGATCATCGCGTCGGCGAGCATCCTGTCCGGCGTGCTGGGATTCATCGCCGCGTTCGTCCGCGACCGCTGGGTGCGTTACGGCATGCTGGCGGCGGTGGCGATCTACGGCGCCGCCAGCACCACGGTGGCGTGGTCGCCGACCGCGCTCGTCTATCTCGCGGCGTATGGTGTGCAGTCGGTGGCCTATGTGTTCGCGACCATCCTGATGCCCGCCGTCGGCATTCGCCTCGATCGCACGGGCGCCACCAACACCGCCGCCGGTGGCGTGCAGACGATGGTCAACGCCCTCGCGCCGGTCACCGCCGGTGTGCTGGTGCAGGGCGGATCGTTCCTGCCGCTGGGAGCGATGTGCGCGGGCGCCACGCTGATTGCGTTCGTGCTGCTCTTGATCGCCAGCCGTTCGCCGCTGGCGCATGCGTCCGCGCCTGCGGCCTCAGCGCCCACCGAGGCCGCCCCCGTCGTCACGTGACGCTGAGACAGGCTTGAGCCCGCCGCGCCGACGGTTCTACGGTGTCCCCACAAAAGGGAGCATCGCCATGGACGCCGCGCACATCATGTACAAACCAGGCCTCATGAAAGGCGAGCGCATCCTCGTCACCGGCGGTGGCACCGGGCTCGGCAGGGAAATGGCCGAAGCCTTCATGTACCTCGGCGCCGACGTGGCGATCTGCGGGCGTCGCGGCGAAGTGCTGGAGGAAACCGCAAAGGCGCTGATGGCCGCGCACCCTGGCGGCGGCAAGGTCACCACGCACGCGTGCGACATCCGCGTGCCGGACGCCATCCATGAGATGGTCGACACCATCTGGTCACAAGGCGGGCCGCTTACCGGGCTGGTCAACAATGCGGCGGGCAATTTCATCTCGCGCACGGAAGATCTCTCAACGCGCGCGTTCGATGCGATCGCCAACATCGTCTTCCATGGCTCGTTCTACACCACCCTCGACGTGGGCAAGCGCTGGATCGCCGAAGGCAAGAAGGGCTCGATCCTGTCGATCCTCACCACGTGGGTGTGGAACGGCAGCGCGTTCACCGTGCCGTCGGCGATGTCGAAGGCCGGTCTCAATGCAATGACGCAATCGCTGGCGGTGGAGTGGGCGCGCCACGGCATCCGCGCCAACGCCATCGCGCCGGGCCCCTTCCCGACCGAGGGCATGTCGAAACGGCTCACGCCCGACACCGCAGACGGCGCGCCGTCCCGCGACCAGAGTGGCGGCAACCCGATGGGACGGGTCGGCAAGATGCACGAGCTCTGCAACCTCGCCGTCCTGCTGATGGCGCCGGGCGCGGAGTACATCAACGGCCAATGCGTCGCCATCGACGGCGCGGCCTACCAGGCGGGCGGCGGGAACTTCTCCGGCCTCACCGCGTGGGGTGACGACCAGTGGGCCGCAGCTTCCGCCGCGATTCGCGCGCAGAACGAAAAAGACCGCGCAAAACGCACCGTGTGATTTGTTCCGGACGAACACAGTTTACAGCCGTTCACCCTAATCAAAGTTCCCTCGGGAACTTTGATGGCGTTCACGCAATTCTAGCTTCTGTCTGTTAGGGTTTTTTCAGCGCCGGAAAGCGCTCCCAGGAAAGAGGCTGAACATGTCGGTCGCCACGCTTCCCCGTACGGCCTTGGCCGCGTTCTCCGTCGACAGCGCGCGCGACTTTGCGTGCGACGTGCTTCGCGCGGCGGGAATCGTCAGCGTGGTGCCGGCGGGCGGTGGGCGCGACGCAGTGCGTACCGTGCAGGATCAGCCGATCGACATCATCGTCACCGACTGGCCGTCCGACGACATGGAACTGGTAGACTTCATCGACAAGCTGCGCACCAGCACCAATGGCGCGCGCCGTGACACGCCGGTGATGTTCCTGACTTCGCGCGATGGCCGCGCCGATCTGGACGCGGCGCGCCTGGCGGGCGTGGACGCCTACGTGGTGAGCCCGGTGTCGCCGGCAATGCTGAAGCACCGCCTGTCGCGCCTGCCGACGAACGCGCGCGGCCGCTGAACGTCAGCGCGCCAGCGTATCGTAGCGCTGGCGCAAAAGAGACACCGCGTTGCGGCCGCTCTGCGGTTCGTTGACTACCTTGATATCAAGCGAAAATTTACCACGTGTGTCGCCGCGTCGCGCGACCACAACGAACGCCGATCGCGCGCGCTGCGCGCCACAGCGCTGATCGCCACCACTTGCGGCCCCCGCCTCCAGCGCCGCCATCAGCCGTTTCGACAACCGCCCGCGCGTGCGGTCGTAAGCCGCCGCAGCGTCGCGCGCCACGCCCGCCCCTGGCAGAATGTTGCCCTGCACGGTGTACGCTGGTCCGGTGACATGCAGGTTCACGTTCATGGTGGCTTCGCCCGTGTAGGCGGCGGCTGGAAAACCAAGCGCCGCGACGCCGTACTGCTGGCCCCTGTAGGTGACATCGAAAGCCGGATTCGTGACCGTCTCGATGATCAATTTGGGTGACGCGCCCTCGGCCAGCATGCGCATGGCGCGCCGTTTGGCGTCCATATTGCTCAATGCTTGCGCCACAACCACCCCATGTCCGGGCACGACGCCAACGATGCCGTAGACGTAGTTGGTGCACGACGCGCCCGCCGCGCCGACCTCGCCGGTGGCTTCATCGACGGCGGTGATCGACCACGTGGCGCGCGCTGGCGATGCAAACGCCATCACGCAGGCAGCCACGCACATCGCCTTGAGCCAGCCCGTCACGGTGTCACCACGACCTTGCCGATCACCTTGCGCGACGACAGCAGCGCGAAGGCGTCATGCGTGCGCTCCAGCGGCAACGACGCATGCACGTGCGGTCGGATGCGCCCCTCGTCCGCCATCCGCCAGATCGCTTCGGCGTTCTCAGCTCCCCGCGCGGGGAACTGCCGCCCGTACTCGCCGGCGCGCACGCCGACCACGGAGAAGCCTTTGATCAACGGCATGTTGACCGACACCGACGGGATCCGCCCGCTGGTGAAGCCGATGATCAGCAACCGGCCATCGAACGCGATGCAGCGCACGCTTTCGTCGAACACGTCGCCACCCACCGGATCGTAGATCACGTCGGCGCCGCGCCCGCCGGTGAGATCCTTCACGGTCTCGCGGAAACCGGAGGACTCCAGCACGTGGTCTGCGCCGTAGGATTTGAGGAACCCACGCTTCTCGTCCGATGACGCCGTGGCGATCACCGTCGCGCCCAGCAGCTTGCCCATGTCGACCGCCGCAAGCCCGACTCCGCCCGCAGCGCCATGCACCAGCAGCGTCTCGCCCGCCTGCAGATTGCCGCGCCGCACCAGCGCTACGTACGCCGTGAGATACGCCGCGCCATAGGCGGCCGCCTGAGCCATGTCGAGCTGCGCCGGCTTGCGCTTCAAGGCGGCGGCGGGAACCGCCAGGTATTCCGCGAAGGCGCCGACGCGCGCGCCACCCACGACCCGATCACCAACCATCCAGTCGGCGATGCCGGCGCCAAGCGCGACGATCTCGCCGGCCGCCTCCATGCCGCAGATGAACGGCGGATCGGGTTTGTACTGGTACTTGCCCTGACACATCAGCAGATCGGGAAAATTTACCGCCGCTGCAGCGACGCGCACCAGCACTTCGCCAGCCCTGGGCTCCGGTGTCGGCGCGTCCTCCACCGAGGCGCCGGACCAGTCCTCGCTCAGCGTCCTGCAGACGAATGCGCGCATCAGGCTTTGGCCGCTTCGGGGACGCCACCGAGAATGAACGACGTCACGAAGCGCGCGGCGCGATCGACGTCATGCGGCTTGGATTTCAGCATCACATCACCCACCTCCTGTGCAACGCCGATGCACGCGGCGGCGAGAAAATCCGGATCGACCTTCGGCGCGAGGCCGCGCGCGATCGCGTCGGTCACGCCGTCGCGCACTTCCTCATAGACCGCGATCGTCTCGGGCGTGTTGGCGCGCACATGCGGGCCGCGCTCCATGATCGGATGGGCGCCGGTGGCGTGCTCGTGGACAAGGAAGCTGAAGTAGGCGTGTACGGCGCCGTGGATGTAGTCCTCGAACCGCGTGGCCTTCTCGCGTTCAGCGCGCAGCACCGGGCGGAAGCGGCGCGCGCCGTCGTCGGCCAGCGCCTGGAACACCTCTTCCTTGGACTTGAAGTAATTGTAGAACGTGCCGGACGCGAGATCGGTGCCCCTAATGATGTCGCGCACAGACGCCGCCTCGTAGCCCAGCTGTGCGAACACCCGGCGCGCCGCATCGAGAATGGCCTGACGATTGGCGGCCTTGGACCGCTCTCGGCGGCCGGCGCCTTCTTGGATGCTGGCATCGCCGGTCAGCACGTCGCTCATTCAGGACTCTCCGGCGCATTGCATTCGCCGCATCTTGCGTCTCTATGACGGCCCGTCAACTTTCATCTCCCATCGGCGCGCCTTATGGTTGCAGCCGTTGAGCCTTCGAGGAACGCCCATGTCCGCACCCGCCCCGCCCGCCGCCACCGGCGACATCGAGGTCGATGTCTGCATCGTTGGCTCCGGGTTTTCCGGCCTCGGCATGGCGATCCACCTGAAGCGGGAAGGCCGGCGGTCGTTTGTCGTGCTGGAGAAGGCGGCGTCCGTGGGCGGCACCTGGCGGGAAAACACCTACCCCGGCTGCGCTTGCGATATCTCGAGCCACCTCTACTCGTTCTCGTTCGCGCCGAAGCCCGACTGGTCGCGGATGTACCCGACCCAGCCGGAAATCCGCGACTACCTGGAAGACTGCGCCACCCGGTTCGACGTGCGCGACCACATGCGCTTCCACTCCCGCGTCGAGCGCGCCGATTACGACGCGGTGGCTCGTGTCTGGCGGGTGAAGACGGCAGACGGCTCCACCATCACCGCGCAGGCGCTGGTCTCCGGCATGGGCGGCCTGCACAAGCCACAGTTCCCCGATCTGCCCGGCCTCGACAAGTTCAAAGGGCCCGCCTTCCACTCCGCGTTGTGGGATCACAGCGTCGATCTCACCGGCAAGACGGTCGCCGTGATCGGCACGGGGGCGAGTGCGATCCAGTTCGTTCCGCAGATCCAGCCGAAGGTGAAGGCGCTGCACCTCTACCAGCGCACGCCGCCGTGGATCGTCCCGAAGCAGGACTTCGAGATGGCGGACTGGACCAAGAAGATGTTCGCCACCGTGCCCGTGACACAAGGCGCGCTGCGTCGCTACGTGTGGACGCGCAACGAGCTTCTGGGCCTTGGCTTCATCAATTCAAAGGGCGATCATCCCGGCGAAAAGCTCGCGCGCGAGCACATCGCCGCGCACATCCCCGACCCCGCGCTGCGTGAAAAGCTGACACCGACGTTCAAGTTCGGCTGCAAGCGCGTACTGATCTCCAACGACTACTACCCGGCGGTGGCGCAGCAGAATGTTGAGCTGGTCACGCAGGCGCTGCAGCGCATCAATGCGGAGGGCGTGGTGACGTCCGATGGATCGTTGCGCGAGGCCGACGTGATCATCTACGGCACCGGCTTCAGGCCGTTCGACGTGCTGAATCCCACCGTCATCACCGGCCGTGACGGACGTATTCTCAACGACGACTGGAAGAAGCACCCGGAGGCATTCCTCGGCATCACGGTCAGCGGCTATCCCAATTTCTTCATGCTGATGGGGCCGAACACCGGCCTTGGGCACAACTCGATGATCTATATGATCGAGAGCCAGATTCAGTACATCATGGATGCGCTGCGCATGCTCGACGCACGCGGCGTGCGCGCCATGGACGTGAAGGCGGACCGGCAGAAGGCCTTCAACACCGAACTCGACCAACGCCTCGGCGGCACCGTGTGGTCGAGCGGCTGCAAGAGCTGGTACATGAGCGCCGACGGCAAGAACCCGGCGATCTGGCCGGGGCTTACCGGCGAATACCGCAAGCGCACGAAGAAGGTGGACGAGGAAGACTACGCGTTCTTGTGAGGCGTGCCCCTACAGTGGAGAATCGATACCGGCTTCCAGACGGAAACGATCGACCGCGTGCCGCGCCGCGCGCTGACCGATTTCCTCGCCGATCTGCTGGAGGCTGGCGTCCATGGCTGTCTGTGCCGCAAGGACGCGTTGCGCGGCGCCGGATCGAAAATAGGCGCGCGCGGCCTGAAGGTCGGCGACGGTGCAGCCGGCCGCATAGAGGCGCGCAGTGCGTTTGAGCAGTTCGGGCGTGGCCACGGCGATTTCCTCCCGGATGAGCACCACCAACCTGTCACGCACCGCATTGTCGATCTGCGGCGCACTCGCTTTGATCGAGTCGCCGATCAACGGCGCCAGTGCGTCCATCATCGACAGAAACTGTCGCTCGACGCCCTGGAGCTGCATCACCTCGAGCGCCAGATCGATCTCGCCGGCCTCGATCGTTTCCGCCGCTGCGGGCGCCGGCGTCTCCGCCACGGCGCATGGCGCCAGTGCCACAATCGCCAGCATCAGGCCTCCCAGAAATCCCGTCCGCATGATGCCCCCGTTTGATTGCTGCTATCGCCCGCTCACCAACCGCCCCAGATACTCCGAGCGCTTCGCCACGATCGAGCGCCCCTCGGGCGAAGTATAGTACCGGCGCATCGCGGCAAGCTCCTGCGTCGTGTACGTCTCCACCATCGCGTCCACCGCGTGGCTTTCCATCCGCGTGATCTGCGCTTCGAGCGCCTGCTGCAGCCCGCCCTGCCCGTTGCGCAAGCCGCGTGCGGCGCTTTCGGCCATGTCGCAGGCCGCCAGCGCCAGGATGTTCGCGTCGACACAGCGCTGCTTCACGTCCGTCTCGCCCAGCATCATCGGCGCGTAGCGGGCCATGAGCTTCAGGTCTTCCAGCCCGCCGGAGAGCTGGAAGACCTCCGCCGCCATCGCGTGCTCGTCCTGGACGGGCGCCGTGGCGCACGCCGAAAGCGCCAGTGCAACGGGCAGCGTAAGAGCGACAAGCGTGCGGGCGATCATGGACTTCCTCTTGTAAGCGCCAGACTGTTGTCTTTTTTCCCGCCCCGCCGCAATCAGGGATGCAGATGACCGAGCCCGCGCCTCCCCCCACACCGCCCACCGGCGCTGAGATCGTCACGGTGATGTTGTCTGCGACACCGTGGACGCGTGCGCTCGGCATTTCGCTGGTCAGCGTCGACCACGCGCGGGCGCGGCTGATCGCGCCCTACCGCGCCGACCTCATCGGTGATGCGGAGACCGGCGTCATCGCCGGCGGGGTGATCAGCGCGCTGCTCGATCAAGGCTGCGGCGCAGCTGTCATGGCGGCGATGACCGAGCGCCAGAGCATCGCCACGCTCGACCTACGGATCGACTACATGCGCGGCGCCATCCCCGGCCGCGACATCATCGCCGAGGCGCACTGCTACAAGCTCACTCGCTCGGTGGCGTTCGTCCGCGCGGTGGCGTTCGAAGACAGCCCGGACGATCCCGTCGCCAACGCCACCGCCGCGTTCATGATCGCGTCCGACGGCGGGCGCCGCCCCGGCTCCAACCACAAGGCGCCGCGATGAGCACGGAGCCGCAGGCGGCCGCGCCCACCGAGGCGGAAGTCCGCGCACGCCTGCACAGCGCGCCGTTCGCGATGTTCTTCGGCGTAGATCTGGAGTTGCGCGGCGATGAACTCACGCTCGTGCTGCCCTACCGCGAGGATCTGGTCGGCAACGTGATGCTGCCGGCGCTGCACGGCGGGGTGCTTGGCGCGTTGCTGGAAATCACCGCGTTGACCACGGTGTCCCTGCGCCAGCGCCAGACGCACCTGCCGAAGACCATCGACATTACCATCGACTATCTCCGCTCCGGCCGCCCGGTCCCCACCTACGCCCGCGCGAAGGTGACGCGGCTTGGCCGCCGCATTGCCAGCGTTCGCGCTGAAGCCTGGCAGTTCGAACGCGCCGATCCGATCGCGGCGCTCCACGGGCACTTCCTGCTGACGCCGGAATAGCGTTGAACGCAACCAATCCCCCGTCCGCGCGTTCTCCTTCGGCTCCAGTGAGTTGAGACATGCAGCGGCTCTCCATCCGACACACGACTGATTATCTCTACGACACGCCGGTGATGTTCGGGCTGTGGCGGCTGATGATGCGCCCGCTCGACTCCCACGCCATCCGCGTGGTCGACGCAAGTCTGGAGTTTACGCCGGCCGGCGCCACGCGCTGGGCGACCGACCCGTACGGCAACAGCATCTGCTATTTTCAGCCGCAGGGACCCAGCGATCGTCTCACGGTGGTGAACAAGCTGATCGTCGAGCGCTTTCCGGCGCCGCTCCTCGATCCCAACCGTTACGACTTCCAGGCGACCGCGCCGATCGTGTACGAGCCCGACGATCGCGTTGTGCTGGAGCCATTCATTCAACCGGCGGCGGCATACCGCGAAGACAACTTCATCCGCTGGCTGGGCGGCGTCGGTGAGCCACAAACCCTCGTGCGCCTGCAGCAACTCAACGCCCGCATCCACGCGGAGTTCAAATACGGCGCGCGTTTCGTGGAGGGGGTGCAGTCGCCCGGCGAAACGGTGGCGTTGGGGACCGGCACATGCCGTGATTTCGCATGGCTGATGATCGAGAGCGCGCGCCAGCTCGGCCTCGCTGCGCGCTTCGTCACCGGCTATCTGTTTTCGCCGAATGCCGGCGTACGCGGCGCCGGCGCCACGCATGCCTGGTGCGAGGTGTTCGTGCCGCAGCTCGGCTGGCTCGAATTCGATCCCACCAACGGCCTGATGGACTCGCGCGATCTGATCCGCGTCGCCGCCACCCGCACATTCGACGAAGCGTCCCCCATGGCCGGCAGCGTCATCGGCCCCGCCAAGGCTGAGATGAAGGTGGATGTTGTTGTCGAAAATATCGGCAAGCCGACCCAGATCCAGTGCGCGCCCTCGGTGATGTAGGCCGCGCGCGTCGAAAGCCTTGATCGCGGCGCGTGAGCCACTTAAGCCCGTGGCATGCCCGTTCGCGACAGCTACATCCCCGCCGGCAAGACCGATCTTGCCGCCGCTCTCATCGAAAACGGCCACCTCGCGGGTGATGACGCCGCCCACTTCATTGAATTCTGCCGCGTGCTGTCTGCGGTCATGCACTACGAGACGTTCGACGAACTGGAGCGGCTGAAGGCGCTCTACCGCCCGCTCGATCCGGGCGAGCAGTCCGCCGCGCCGGCGGATCACGACGCATTTCTCGGCGAACTGGAAAGCATTCTCACCACCGCCAGCTTCCGCGAATTCGGCGCAGCTGACGTGATCGCAGCGGCGGCGGTCGGCAACCTGCAGGACCTGAAAGTGCGCACCACCGATGCGGGCGTGCGCCGCATTCGTTTCTTCGCCCGTGGCGCGAGGCCTGCGGTGCTGGACGTGCGCCGCTTCTGGGGCCTGCACCGCAAGAAGGTGAACTCCGAAATCCTCGATGACGTGGTGATCGTCATCGAACTGCCGCGCGACGCGGCGGAGACCGAACTGAAAGCGCTGGCGCGCCTGCGGCGCGGCGTGCGGCCCGGCGCCATCCTGCTCAAGCACTTCGGCGACGTGCCGCGCACCGATCTTGTGACGCTGCATCCGGGCGCAGCCCCGGAGATGAAGCGCCGCGACCAGTTGATTCTCGGTGTGCCAGCCGTCGCGGGCGGCATCCCGCTGCTGACGCAGATCGGCCCGGCGCTGACGGTGATCTTCGCGGTGATCGCCGGCGTGCTGGGTTTCGAAGGCGGGCATCTGACCGAGGACACGCTGAAACGCGCGCTGGCCGCCCTTTCAGGCCTCGTGGCGCTCGGCGCGTTCTTCATGCGCCAGCGGCTGAAGTTCGATCGCCAGCGACTGTTCTACCAGAAGCAACTCGCCGACACAGTGTACTTCCACACCATCGCCAACAACGCCGGCGTCATCGACGGGCTTGTCGGCGCGGCGGAAGAACAGGACGTGAAGGAGGCGATGCTCGCCTATTACGTGCTGCTTACCGGCGGACCGATGAGCAAGGACACGCTCGACAAGGCGGCCGAGGCGTTCCTGCGCGAACGCTTCGCCATGGACGTGGACTTCGAGATCGGCGACGCGCTGGCGAAACTGGAGCGGCTGAAACTCGTGACGCAGGATGGCGATGTGCTGAGCGCAGTCCGAACCACCGATGCCCTGCAGCGGCTGGATGAAGCGTGGGATGCCTACTTCAGTTTCCGCAAGGGCGGCTGATCAGATCTTCAACCCGATCAGCACGACGCCCGCGACCACAACGCACGTGATCATCACCGTCAGCATCGCCGCGACAACTCGCTGGCTGTCGGTCTTGCGGTGCCCAGCCTTCACTTTCGGATCGTCGCGCGGCGCCAGCGTATAGGCCGCAAGCAGGAAAAGCGCCGCCGAACTGGCCATGACCACCGCGCCGCCGATCGCGCCGGCAAACAGCGCCGACGCCGCCGCCCCCACCGCCACCATGGCCATGATCGGATGCCCGCGCTTCATGGTGTCGCGAATCATCCGCTTGGCGCGGCCGGCGTCGAGCGTGCGGAACGCCTGCGGCGACACCACGAGGGAGAAGAGGACGGTCCAGCCGAGAACCATCGCGGCGAGGACGAGGCCGAGGCCTTGGACAAACTGGCTCATGGGTAACGCCTAATACGATTCTCTCGGCTCAGGAGAATCGCGCCATCACGACGCTGTCGCGCAGCCCCAGGTGCGTGCGCCAGTTGTTGCGCAGCAGCGCCTCGCGTTCAAAGCCGTTCCGTTCGAACAGACGGATCGAGGCTTCATTGTCGGGATCGATGTCGGCCCACAGCCGGAAGACATCGATCTCCGCGAAGGCATGCGCCGCCACGAACCGGAGCGCCTCGCTCGTCAGCCCCCGCCCCTGCGCCGCGCGCCGCACGATCACGCCGACCTCAGCGACGCCCGGGCGTGGCACGAACAGCGAGATGCGGCCGAGCGCCTCGCCGCCGTCCTGCGTGATCGCCCAGCAGTACGGGGACATCTCCAGCGTCCGTGCGATATACGCCCGTGTCTGTTCGAGCGACGTGTGCGCCGGCCCGCTCCAGAAGTGATGCACCTGCTCGTCGGCGTGCGCGACGTGGAGCGCCTCGGCGTCGGTGACCACGAGCGGGCGGTAGACGCCGCGCGCGCCGGTAAAGGTGGGGAGTGTGTCGGCCACGACTATTCCGCGCCGAGTTTCGCCCGCGCGCTCGCCCGCAGCTTGACGCTCTCACTGCGCAGCTGTCCGCAGGCCGCGAGGATGTCGCGCCCGCGCGGCGTGCGGATCGGCGAGGCGTAACCGGCGCGGTTCAGCACCTCCGCGAACGCCTCGATCACCGGCCAGTCGGAGCACTCGTAGATCGTGCCCGGCCACGGGTTGAACGGGATGAGGTTGATCTTCGACGGCACGCCGCCCAGCAGCTTCACCAGCGCCTTGGCTTCCGCGAGGCTGTCATTCACGCCCTTCAGCATCACGTACTCGAACGTCACGCGCTTGGCGTTGCTGAGCGACGGGTATTGCCGGATCGCGTCCATCAGCGCCGCGAGCGGATATTTCTTGTTGAGCGGCACGAGTTCGTTGCGCAGATCGTCGTTGGTCGCGTGCAGCGAGATCGCCAGCATGGCGCCGGTGCGTGCGCCGAGTTCGGGAATTTTCGGCGCGACGCCCGCGGTCGATACCGTCGTGCGCCGCCGCGAGATCGACAAGCCATCGCCGTCGGCGATGATGCCGATCGCGGCATCGACGTTGTCGAGATTGTAGAGCGGCTCGCCCATGCCCATGAACACGATGTTGGTGAGCAGGCGGTCTTCGTTCGAGGTCGGCCATTCGGCGAGGTCGTCGCGCACGATCATCACCTGGGCGGCGATCTCCGCGCTCGTCAGGTTGCGCACCAGCGCCTGCGTGCCGGTGTGGCAGAACGTGCAGTTGAGCGTGCAGCCCACCTGGCTCGACACGCAGAGCGCGCCGGAGCGGCCCACGTCCGGGATCAGCACCGCTTCCGCCTCGACGCCGGGCGCGAGGCGGATGAGATACTTGCGCGTGCCATCGACCGAGACCTGCTTCTCCACGATCTCCGGCCGCGCGAGCGTGAAGTGCTGCTCCAGCTCGGCGCGCAGCTCCTTGGCCACATTCGTCATCTGCGCGAAATCGGTGACGCCGTGGTGGTAGATCCAGCGCCACAGCTGCTCGGCGCGCATCTTCGCCTTGGCGGCCGGGACGCCCATATCCACGAGCCGCACGCGCAGTTCCTCGCGCGTGGCGCCGACCAGTGAAGGAGGGGCGAGCGAGGACAGCGCAGGCGACGCGGCCTGCGGCGGAGTGGCGATCAAGGTGGCCATGAGGGCGCCCCTATCGCACAAATCCGCGCCTGAAGCCAGATCGTGGCGTCAGGCGCGCGGCGCGGTCCGCAGCGTCCAGAGCAGCAGCAGCGGCATCAGCGCCAGTTCCGCGACGAGCGAGCCCGTCAGCGCGCCGCCGAACAGCGGCCCGGTGTTCATCGTCGTGAAGCGCGCGAGGCCGCCCACGAAGACGAGCGCGATCGCCGCGCACACGGCGGGCTTCAGCGCGCGCAGCCACACCGCCCCCGCCACAAACAACAGCCCCATCCCGATCCACAGGCCGCCGAGGAAGCGGACGTTGCTGTCGCGCACGGCGAAGGCCTGATCGTCGGTGACAGTGAAGAAATCGGTCGCGCTCTGAAACCCGAGCGAGGCGATGCCGCCGAACGCGTTGTCGACGCCGGTGTAGGCGATGAAGAGGCCTGCAGCGGCGAGCACGGCGCGCAGGGTGGATGAAGCGATGTTACTGGCGGGCATGTCCGGTCTCCTGTTGCATCCCGGGGACTGTCATCGTCTATTTATTTAGTACACGTTATATTTATATATGCAAGAGTGTCCTGTCAACGGACCGTCGACGCGAAGGAATGACCATGCCCAACCCAAAACCGACGGCGCGCGGGCGACCGGCGCTCAGCGCGGCCGACAAGGATGCGACCCGCGCCCGCATCGTCGCGGCGGCGGGCGATCTCTTCCAGCGCGAGGGCTACCGCGCGATCTCCATGCGCCGGCTCGCCGCCGAGGCCGGCTGCACGCCGATGACGCTCTACGCCTACTTCGCCGCCAAGACCGACATCCTGCGCCACATCTGGGCGCAGCTGTTCGACGCGCTGTTCATCGATCTCGCCAGGATTTCGGAGGCGACCCGCGATCCGGTCAAGCGCGTGCACGCGATCGCGCAGGCCTACGTCGCCTACTGGCTGGCGCACCCGGACAACTACCGCATGGTGTTCATGACCGAGGGCGTGACACAGCCGGAGGTCGGCGTGTTCGTCGCCGACGAGGGCGCGGCGGCGCGCTATGCGCTGTTCACCGACGCGCTGAAAGCGGCCCTGCCCCGCGCGCGGCCCGCCGAACTCAAACTGCGCACCGACGCGCTGGTGTGCGGCCTGCACGGCGTCGCCCACAACACCATCACGATCAGCGCGTATCCGTGGGCGCCGGCGAAGCGGCTGGTGGAGGTGATGGTGGACGGCGTGCTGGGGTGACTACGTGGGTGGCGCTCAACCGACGAGCCCGCGCCCCGCGAGTTCACTGCGTAGTCCGCCATACAGCCGCGCCGCAATGCCGTCTCTGTCCTGCCCGATCACGTCGTCAATCGCGGCAGCAAGGTGGTCGTCCAATTCCCGATACGTGAAGTGTGAAACGACAAGTTTCCGAAGAGTTTCGGACAATGCGAACCGCTCTTCCTCCAACATCTTCTTAAAGGCATACTTGGGAATGGACACGAGTGCGTCGATCGCCCGTCCCTTCAACGCGTTCCAGTCCGTAAAAGACCCTGGAAACAGATCGGCGGGAGGCCCGTTGGAGAGGTAGAGAAGTGCCGCAGCGCTGAAGGCGAGCAAGCCCACGAGCAATGGGCCGCCTGCGATGAACGACAACGCGACACCGATGACAGCGCCGACGA
>JANNVF010000334.1:0-5560 GCA_031414315.1 Hyphomonadaceae bacterium
CATCGCCTACAACAATCACGACATCGACGACGGCCTGCGCGCGGGCCTGTTCACGGTGGATGAATTGATCGCGCTGCCGTTCGTGGGCGTCGTGTTCAAGAAGGTGCGCGACGAGTATGCCGACGTGGCGGAGGATCGTCAGGTGGGCGAGGCGGTGCGCCGGCTGATCGGCGCGCGGATCAAGGATCTGGTGGAGGAAACCCAGCGCCGCGCCGCGAAGGCGAAACCGAAGAGCGCCGGCGACGTCCGCGCGATGGATCACGCGATCGTTGCGTTCTCCGACGAGATGGCCGCGCATGAAACCGCGCTGCGGCGCTTCCTGATGAGCCGGATGTATCGCCACTACCGCGTCGCGCGCATGCGCAGCCAGGCCAAGCGGCTGGTGAGGGATCTGTTCGATCTGTTCCTGCAAGAGCCGGAGACGCTGCCCGACAAATGGCGCGACCGCACCAAGGGCGCCGGCCACCCCGAAACCGCCCGCGTGGTCTGCGACTACATCGCCGGCATGACCGACGCCTACGCGGTGGAGGAGCACCGCAAGCTGTTTGATCTGGGGCGCTGGGGGTAGCCGCCCCATTTTGGCCTTGTCGCGCGGAGATTCGGTGCGACCCTCCTTGCATCGCCGTGAGCCGCCCATGACCCGTTTCAGTCTGTTTGTCGCCGCTGCGGTCCTGATCGCGCTCGTCGCGCCGGCGCTGGCGCAGTCGGTCGATCCGCTCTGGGCGACATGCCAGAGCAGGGGCGACGAGAGTTGCGACCGGATCGCCGCCGATCCGCGCTCCAGCGCGCAGGAGAAGGCCACCGCCCAGTTCAATCGCGCCATCGGCTACGAGAACGCCGCCATCGCGGCGATCGATGTGCCGGCTGTGCGTGATGCGCGCCGTGGCGATGCGCTGTCGGCCTACGCGCGCGCGATCCGCACCGATCCGGGTCAGTCGGCGGCGCGCTACAACGAGGCGCGGCTGCGCCACGGGATGAACCAGAAGACGCAGGCGTTCGCGGGCTTTTCGTCGGTGATCGATCTCGATCCGTTGCTGGCGCCCGATGCGCTGGCGTTGCGCGCGCGGGTGCGCATCGCGCGTGGTGAACTTGCCGCCGCGCTGACCGACGCCAATGAATCGGTGCGCCGCAAACCCAACGCGCCGCAGGGCTATCTGGTGCGCGCCGAAGTGCTGCGCCGGCAGGGCGAGGAGCCGCGCGCCGACGCCGACGAGGCGCGCGGCTACGCGATGCTCTCGCCCACGGACAAGGCCATGTTCACCGAGGTCGGCGAGTATTCCGGCTTCACGCGCGTCGGCTTCCTGCCGCGCCCGACGCTGGAGTGGCGCCTCGCCAACCAGTTCGCGCGCGGAGTCGCGGCCTACGCGTTTCCGGGCGGCCGCGCCGCCGACGCCGTGCGCGCGGTGAAGGAGTTCGATACGGCGGTGGCGATCGCGCCGGACGACGCCGCGCCCTACCAGCAGCGCGGCGAAGCGTATTTCGCTGCGGGCAATATGGCGGCGGCGCGTGCCGATTTCGACCGGTGCGCCACCAACGCGCAGGCGCGCACGCCGGGCTTCACACACGCGTGCCTGCACGGCCGCGGCAAGGTGCGCGAGGCCGGCGGCGACACGGCCGCCGCGCTGGAGGACTACGATGCGGCCATCGCCGCGCAGGGCGACAACGCCGCCTATCGCAACAGCGCCTGCTGGGCGCGCGCCACGCTCGGTCGCGAACTCGATCGCGCATTGGCGGACTGCAACGAGGCGCTGCGCCTGAAGCCACGCAATCCGGGTTACCTCGACAGCCGTGCGATGGTGCAGATGCGCGCCGGCGCCTTCGCGCTGGCGGAGGCCGACTACACCGCCGCGCTCACCGCCGCTGGCAATCGCTTCCCGCACGCACAATACGGCCGCGGCGTCGCGCGGTTGAAGCAGGGCAAGACGGCGGGCGGACAGGCCGACATCGCCGCAGCGAGCGCGGCGGATCCGGAACTGGCGGCGCGCTTCGCCGGGTTTGGATTGGCGCCGTAACCATCCGCCACCGCCTCATATCAATGATATGCTAACGCCTCTGGGCGCACCTGATTCGCGTCTTGCTCAGGTCGTGGAACGGCCGCGCTCGGGTGAGGGAGGTTATCATGGCTCGCGCGCAACGCCGTGTGTACGCACCGCCGCCGGAAGCCGCCGCGTATCCGCCGTCCCACCACGATGACGACAGCGGTGACAGGCGCCAGTCCATGAAACTCATCATCATGCTCATCGTCATGGTCACGGGCGGCTACGTGCTGTGGACGCTGTACAGTGGCCCGCCCGCCGCCGACGCGCCGGTGATCGCGGCGCAGGAGGGCGGCTTCAAGCAGCGCTACGACGGCCCGCCGGTGGACGAACTGGCCACCGCCGAGATCGACCGCGCGCTCGAGGGCCGCGCCCCCGCGCCCGCCAAGGCCACCACGCCGCCGCGCGTGGTGAGCGAGGAAGTTCTGCCGGTGGCGCCCGCCACCGCCTCGCAAGCGACAAAGGCCGCCGCCGCGACCAACGGCCCGCCGCCACAGGCGGCCGGCGCCGGAGGGTATCTGGCGCAGATCGCAGCGCTCCGCTCCGAGGGCGCCGCCGATACGGCCTGGGACCGGCTCGCGCGCCGTGATCCGGCCCTCTTCGCCAACGCCCACAAGGACGTCCAGCGCGCCGATCTGGGCGGCAAGGGGGTCTACTGGCGGGTCCGGGCCGGGTTCTTCGCCGACCGGGGCGAGGCCACCCGGTTCTGCGACCGGGTGAAAACGCTGGGCCAGGAGTGCATTGTCGTTGTGCGGTGATGGCCGCCAACGCCTGTGCTAAGGTCCGCCCCTTGAAACGCCGCCTTCTCCCCGCCGGCCCGGCATGAGCCTGGACCCCCACATCGCCTTCGAAGCCGCCGACGCGGCGGAGCCCGAAGAGACGCTGCTGCTCGACCTGGAAGGGTACGAGGGGCCGCTGCACGTGCTGCTGGACCTGGCGCGCGCGCAAAAAGTCGATCTCGCGCAGATCAAGCTGGGGCCGCTGGTCGACCAGTACGTGGCGTTCGTGGAGGCGGCGCACGCGCGGATCGATCTGGCGGCGGAGTATCTGGTGATGGCGGCGTGGCTCACGCTGCTGAAGTCGCGCCTGCTGCTGCCGAAGCCGGAACGCCCCACCGACGAACCTGATCCGGAGCAGATCGCCGCGCATCTGCAGAAGCGGCTGCAGCGTCTCGCCGAAGCGCGGTCGCAGGCGGCGCGGCTCGGCAACCTCATGCAGCTGGATCGTGACGTGTTCCTGAACGGCGCGCCGCAGCACATCGCGGTGACGACGGAGCTCCAGTGGACCGCGAGCCTGCACGATCTGCTGTCGGCGTATTGCGACGGGCGCACGCGTCATATCCGGACCAGTCACCGCATCGCGCCGCGCCGCGTCTACACGCTGGAAGCGGCGCGCCACCGGCTGGAATCATTGCTGGCGAACATGGATGACTGGCGCCCGATCGGCGCGCTGCAGCCGCGCCGTGATCGCGGTCCCGAAGCGCCGGAGCCGACGTCGTATGTCGCGAGCCTGTTCGGGGCGGCGCTGGAGCTGGTGCGCGACCAGAAACTGGAAGCGCGTCAGGACGACCAGTTTGCGCCGCTGTTCCTGCGCCGCCGGCAAGAGCAGGAGGGCGCGCATGACTAATCCGCCCATCCGCGAAACGCTGCACCGGCTCGAAGAGGCATTCCGTGCGCCGGAGGGCGCGAACGACGCCGGCCCCGATCTGCGCACCGAGACGATCCGCGTCGCCGAAGCGCTGTTGTTTGCCGGCGGTGCGCCGCTGACGGCGGCGGCGCTCGCGTCGCATCTGCCTGAAGGGACCGACATCGCCCACGTGCTGATGACGCTGAAGAAGGCCTACGCGGGCCGGGGCGTGGAGCTGGTGGAGGCGGGCGGCGCCTGGCGCTTCCAGTCCGCGCCGGACCTCGCGCATCACTTCACCGAGACCCGCGCTGCGCCCAAACGCCTGCCGAAAGCGGCGATGGAGACGCTGGCCGTCATCGCCTACCACCAGCCCGTCACCCGGGCCGAGATCGAGGAGATCAGGGGCGTCTCGTTGTCGCGGGGCTCGCTCGATCTGCTGCTTGAGCTGGGCTGGGTCCGGCCCCGGGGGCGCAGGCGGAGCCCCGGCAAGCCGCTCACGTTCGGCACTACGGAGGCTTTCCTCAGTCACTTTGGTCTTGCCTCGCTTGACGCACTGCCGGGCAAGGACGATCTGAAGGCAGCCGGTCTTGTCGATCCGCGGGTCGATGCCGCGTTCGACGTGCCCCGGCCGGATGGCGCGCTCGCTCCCGACGAGGACCCCCTGGAAGACACCTTCGGGGGCCGGGTCGATGACGCGGCGTTCTATGTCGATTACGCAGGCGGTGAGGATGAGGGCGCATAGGGCGTCCGGCCACATCGCAAGTTCAGGAGCCTCGCGGCCATGCACGCGCCCGGTTTGATTCCGCTTCTCATCGTCCTCGCCCTGGCGTTCCTGCTGTTCGGGCGCCCGGGACGCATCTCCAACCTGATGGAAGACCTCGGCAAAGGCATCCGCGGCTTCAAGAAGGGCCTCGGCGATCCCGACGCGCCGCCGGCCACCGAGCCGCCGCCCGCGCAGCTGCGCGATCAGGCGCGGACCAAGGACGACGAACGGTCGGGCGGCTGACGTCCTCGGGATAAACGGCCATGCTGCCGGGCGTCGGCTTCTCCGAAATCCTCGTGATCGGCGTGATTGCGCTGCTGGTGGTGGGTCCCAAGGATCTGCCACTGATGCTGCGCAAGCTCGGCCGGCAGATGGCGAAGTTCCGCGCGCTCGCCAATGAGTTCCGCACCGGGATCGACGAACTGGCGCGGCAGGCCGAGCTGGATGAGCTCAAGCGCGAGGTTGATGCGTTACGTCGGGGTCAGATGTTCTCCGACATAGAGGCTGAAACCATGCGACCCTTCAATCAGGCCGATCAGACCGCCGCGTTCGGTGATCCAGCCCCGCCCATCGCGCCGCCGGAAGTGCTGCCGCCGGCGCCCGAGATCGAGCCGCCGCCGTCGGAAACACCGCCACAGACGCCGCCGGAGCAACCGCCGATCTCGCCGCCCGCGCCTGACCTGCCCGAACCCATGCGTGCCGAACCCGCCACCGCCAAGGCCGCATCGTGACGGCTGCGGAAACGCCGGACGACGTGGAGGCCAGCCGTGCGCCGCTGCTCGATCACCTCATGGAGCTGCGCAACCGGCTCTTCATCGTTTCCGCCGCCGTGGTGCTGGCGACGATGGCGTGTTTTGCTTACGCCCAGCAGATCTATCTCTTCCTCGTGGAGCCCTATCGCGTGGCGTTCTCGGAAGCCGCCGGGCTGCCGCTGAGCGAGGCGCAGGTGACGCTGCAGATCACCAGCCCGCTGGAAGGCTTCTACACCAACCTCAAGCTCGCGTTGTTCGCCGGTATCATCGTGTCGTTTCCGGTGATCGCCTGGCAGGCCTACGCGTTCATCGCGCCGGGTCTCTACAAGCAGGAAAAGCAGGCGGCGGCGCCGTTCATGATCGCGGCGCCCGTCATGTTCGGG
>JANNVF010000335.1:0-10263 GCA_031414315.1 Hyphomonadaceae bacterium
GCGCCGAACAGCCAGATGCGCCGGCGAAACATCTCCACGATCTGAAGAAGGCCAAAGCCTTCAGGCGAGGATGGGATGGCGGGAAGACCGCCGCCGCCGTCGCCATTGAACTTCCGTCCACCAAAATCCGCCGCCATCGCACTTCACTCCGACGCCAGCCTGTCAAATGTCCGCGCTACAAACGCACGGACGCCGACACGACAAAGCGGTTAGCATCAAACTCGGGGTCGGCAACCGGCCCGGACGACTGTTGTCGTTCGTACCGCCACCGGGCGCCCAACTCCATGCGACGGTTGAGCAAGAAACGGGCCCCGAGGTCCGCCCTGGTCAGATCGTCATCCCGGGACATCCCCTGAAAGTCGCGGTTCAGCATCCCAATGCCACCGGTAAGGATGATGTTCCGGCGTAATTCATGATCAACGCGGGCTGTCGCCTCGGTGGCGACGAAGGACGAGGCGCCGGTGGTCAGCGTCTCCTCGACAGTCCGGCTCGCGCCGAGCGTCACCGTGGTCAGCGGGCTGGCGAAGTATTCGATGTTCCCTTCCAGGGCGAGGCCCTTGGCGTCCTTGAGGGCCGGGTCGTCGTAGTCCTGCTGGAGATAGCCGACGGTCAGCTCGCCCCGGACGAGACGGCTGAGGTCGGTGTTGACCCCCAGAAGATAGGTCGAGCCCTCGGAATCCCGGTCGAACTGGGCCAGCGGCGGCTTGAGTGTGTAGTCGCGCATATTGGCCGCGACCTGCGCGACGAGCGCGGTGCCGGGGCTCAGGGCATATTCGAGCCGGCCCGTTGCGATGGTGGTGGTCTGGTCGCGCTGGTCCTGGTCGGCGACCCCGCCGCCGATCAGCGGCGCATCCTTGTAGTTCAGATTGAGCCGTTCCAGACGCAGCGACAGCCGGGCGCGGTTCAGCTCGTGCACGCCGGTGAGGTAGGCGCTGCGGGTCTCGTAACGCAGCGGTTTGACGGAGGCGAGCGGTGAATCCGGGTCGCCCCGGCGCTCCGTGAGGCGCTGCTGCTGGCCGCCGAGGATCAGGTAGGTCCCGCGCTGCACGTCCAGCCTGCCCTCGCCGTTCACATAGAGATCGGTGTGATTCTCGGAGTCGTTGTCCTGATACCTGTGGTCGTCGAGACCAACGGCGGCCGAGAGACTGTGCCGGCTCCAGGTGGTCGCCGCCTCAAGGCGCGGGCGGAGGGCGGCGACGATGTCCTCTTCCTCATTGGCGTCATTGTAGAAAACGTTGCTGTCAGTACCGAGTTCGGCCGCCACGCCCGGGTGGAGCAGGATGGCGCCGAGCCGGATGCCCTTGGGGTCGAAGTCTGGCCGCGCGCGGGTGGCGACCGCCTCGTTGCGCCCGCGGTCGAACCCGAACGGCTGGGGCATCGGTGTGATCTGGGTCTGTCCGGCCGGGATGCCCACCTCGACCTGTGCTCGCGCCACCGACAACGGGGCCATGCAGAGCGGAACGAGCGCCACCAGGGCAGCGCATGCCAACATTCGTGCCTTCGACATGCCAACAACCTTCTGTCGTCGATTAACCCTGAGCGCGTTCTGCGCCCGTCCCATTGCACCGCCACGCGCTCGCGCGCGCTGCGCGAAACCACGCAGGAGTTGTCCCCATTCAGGATCGTGGGTGTGAGGAATTCCCCTGTCGGCCTGTACGCAGTCCCCAGGGCGAGCGGCACGACGCCCTTGCACCACCCGAAAACCACGGACACGCGTATTCGCCGCAGCCTCTACACCTGCGGCGCGAACGGGACAAGTGATTGAATCTAGGCGATCGAATCGGTCGTGGGGGCGGCCGGACGGAGGCTCTCCGGCCTAGAAGAAGCGTTCGGTAATGCGGATCGTATCGCCCGGCTGGACCGGCGTGGAGGCGGTCATGCGCACCTTCCGTTCAGCCGCTTCGTCGCGATGTTTCACCACCACCTGCTTCTGGTTGGCCCGGTAGGTGAAGCCGCCGGCCGTCGCCACCGCGTTCTGGATCGTGAGGCCCTCGGAGAACGGATATTCGCCCGGACGGTTCACTTCGCCCAGGATGTAGAAGGCGCCCTTGATGACGCGGATAGTGTCGCCCGGGTTCACCGTGACCGGCGACAGCAGCGAGTATTCCGTCTCGGTCTGCTCGCCAGCGCGCTTGATCATCACGCGGGTCTGGTTGGCGAGCGTGGTGAACCCGCCGGCTGTCGCCACGGCATTGAAAACATTGAGGTTGGTCGAGGACGGATATTCACCCGGCCGGGTCACTTCGCCGAGGATGTAGAACGGGCGGAAGTTCAGCAGATCGACGCTGACGCGCGGGTCGAGCAGGATCTGCTCCTCCCCCATCCGCTTTTCGAGCAGGTCCTCGAAGGCCCGGCGCGACAGGCCCGCAGCCTGCACTTCGCCGATGAACGGCATCGCCACGCGACCGGTACTGTCGATCAGGAACTCCCCGGACAGGGACTCCTCACCGAAGACGAGAATGCGGACCCGGTCGTTGATACCAAGGATATAGCCGTCCTCGGCGGGTGAAACCGGCGTGGCGATGGGCGCACCCGCCGCGGGCGCGGGCGGCGACACCTGCGCCACGCGGGGCAGCTGCACGGCCGGAATGCCCGGTCGGGTGGCGGTGGTCAGCGGGGCGGTCGGCTCGGTCGGGCCGGCCGCCGGGGCGGGGCGCACGACGGGGCCAGCTTGGGCATGCGCCGCCAGGGGCGAGCCCAGGATCGCCCCTGCCATCAAGGCCGCGCCAGCACGCGAAAGCCATGTCGACACCGAACCGCGCATGTTCACTCCCTGATTTCCCCGACAGGTGTGCCGGATTCGGACTGAACGCAAGATTGACGCCTCAAACGCGAATAATATCGACCGGATTCAGGTGGACAGGAGCCGCACGGCGTCACCCTCAAGGCACACGGCCGACAGCCGGCCGGTGGCGTAGGCGCCGGTGTCCACGGCGATCCGGCGGGCGTCACGGTAAAACCGTTCCACTGGCGAATGACCGTGGACGACCACGAAAGGCCATTCCTTGCGCGCCTTGAGGAAAGGCTCCCCGATCGAGATCAGGTCCCGTTCGCGCTGCTCGGCCAGCGGCAGTCCCGGCTTGAGACCGGCATGCACGAACAGATAGTCCCCGAACTGCACATGCAGCTTCAGGCGTTCGAAGAACGTCAGGTGCGCCGCCGGCATCGCCACCCGGAGCGCCTCGGCGGTGCGCGCCAGCTCGCGGGCGCTGTGCCGGTTCGCCGGCGCCTGAACACCGTAAGAGAAAAGTGTCTCGGCGCCGCCCTGGCGGAGCCAGCGGTCACCCCGCGCCGGATTGGCGAGAAACGACAGCAGGGCGGCGTCGTGCTTGCCCTTAAGAAAGTGCGTCTCGATCGGCCGGGCGGCGAGTTCGAGCAAAAGATCCACGCAGCGGCGCGATTCAAGGCCGCGATCAACGTAGTCACCGAGAAAAACCAGCGTCGGCGCGGCTTCTGCATCGCTGTAGCGACGCAGATCGGCGTCAATCTGGCCCAGCAACGCGCCCAGCAGATCGGCGCGCCCATGCACATCGCCGATGGCATAGAGCCGGCGACCTTCCGCCATGCGGGCGGACCAGGGAGGCTGCAAAGCCCTCAGCATGGAAGACGGAACTTTCGACAGGCGCAGTGGAGTGGCGGCGTTCACCATACTTTGCTGCGAGTCGCCGCCCCTGCAATTATTTACGCCCCAAGGGACGCATAGCGCAAAATCTCATGACAGTCGGTTAGCGGGGCGGTGACGCAGCGTCGGCAGACCCAGCGTCAAGTCCCGGCGCGCCAGGCGCCGCCGACGCCTCGATCTGCGGCTCTGGCGTGGTCCATGCAATCACGGTGCGAGCACCATGATAAACAAGCGTCCAGCATACCACGCTGTAAATCAGCGCGCCGACGAGGCCTCCCACGCGCCACGCGCCGCGATGGCGCGAACCGTGGGCGCGCTCGCGCTCGGCGCGAACCGTGCGTGCTTCAAGAGCCTCGGTGGCGACAATTTCGCGTCTCAGGCGAATCTCCCCCCGCCCCAGCGCGCCATGCTGGATAAACGCCATGACAATGGCCCCGGAACGGGCACTGATCGTTTTGGGACGCTTTTTTGTGCGGCGCACCCAAAACGATATTGCAATGCGGGATGCTCGCATGCGATTGGTAATAAAGAGTTTACGACTGTGAATCGGGGATCGTTTTGATGGGCGCCGTTGTCGCCAAATCTGCAGCGGACGTTGACCCGTCCGGGTCCCGTTCGAGCCGCGGTCGCCGGCGTTCGAGCGGCGGCGGGCCCAAGGGGCCGCGCAGCCACGTGGTCACCGATCCGCACATCGTTTTCGCCTCCATGCGGGCCAACGGCATGGGCAAGCGCGTATTCGACGTGGTCGCCGCGCTCGGTGGACTTGCCGTGCTCCTGCCGATTCTGCTGACCGTCGCCCTGTTGATCTGGCTCAGCGACCGCGGCCCGGCGCTCTATGGCCACCGTCGCGTCGGTCGTCAGGGCCGCACGTTCCTGTGCTGGAAGTTCCGCTCGATGGTGCGCAACGGCGACGCCGTGCTCGCCCAGCATCTCGCGGAAAATCCCGCCGCCGAACGCGAATGGCGCGACACCCAGAAACTCACCGACGATCCGCGCGTCACCACCATCGGCCGCTTCATCCGCAAGACCAGCATCGATGAGCTGCCGCAGCTGTGGAACGTGTTGATGGGCCAGATGAGCGTCATCGGTCCGCGCCCGATCACGCGCACCGAACTCGATCGCTACGGCAAGGATCGCCGCTATTACCTGCTCGTCCGTCCGGGCATCACTGGCCTGTGGCAAGTGAGCGGCCGGAACTCGACGACGTACGAGCGTCGCATCGCCATCGACCGGACCTATCTAGAAAACTGGTCCTATTCGCAGGACGTCATGATCCTGTGGAAAACCGTGCCGGCGGTGCTGAAGTCAGAAGGCGCCAGCTAGCGTCGGAGTGCACATCACGGGCGCCAAACTTGCTGTTCTCGGTGCATGATCCGCGCGAACAGAAGGCGCCCCGTGAAGCCCGCATCGATTTTCCTCCACGACTACGCCGGCCATCCGTTCCAGGCGGAGCTGTCGCGGGAGCTCGCGCGCCGCGGCCACCGCGTGACGCACGCCTTTTTCGCCGCCGACACCGGCCCCAAAGGCGTTCTTGAGCGCGTCGCGGGGGATCCGCCCACGCTCTCCTTCGCGCCGATCGATATCGGAGAGCCCTACTCCAAGGGCTCGTTCGTCAAGCGCCGCTTCCAGGATCTGGCTTACGGCGCGGCCGCGGCCGCCGCGATCGACGCCGCGCGGCCCGACGTCGTGATCTCCGGCAACACGCCGACAGAGGCCCAGGGCTATCTGCTCGGCGCGGCGCAGCGCAACGACGCGCGGTTCGTCTACTGGTGCCAGGATTTCTACTCGATCGCGGTCTCGAAAATTCTCTCGCGCAAGCTGCCTGTCATCGGCGCCGGCATCGGCCTCTACTACACGGCGCTGGAGCGCGCGCAGATGCGCGCCTCCGACGGCGTCATCGTGATCACCGAAGACTTCACGCCGCAGACCCGCGCGTGGGGTGTCGCCGCCGACAAGCTGCATGTGATCCCGAACTGGGGCGCCATTGACCAGATCCCACTGCTGGCGAAAGCCAACGCGTGGTCTGCGGAGCACGGCCTGCGCGACAAGTTCGTCTTCATGTACACCGGCACCCTCGGCCTGAAACACAATCCGGCCCTGCTCATCGAGCTCGCGCGCCGCTACCGCGACGATGCCCGCGTGCGCATCGTCGTAGTCGCCGCCGGTGTCGGCGTCGCGGCGCTGGAAGCCGCCAAGGCCGCCGAAAACCTCGACAACCTGATGCTGCTGGGCCTGCAGCCGTTCGAACGGTTCGCCGAGGTGTTGGCCAGCGCCGATGTTCTTGCCGGTGTCATCGAACGCGACGCCGGCGTGTTCTCGGTGCCGTCCAAGGTGCTGAGCTATCTGTGCGCGGGCCGCCCTGTGCTGCTGGCGGCGCCGAAGGAAAACCTCGCGGCGCGCAACGTGCGAGCGCAGGCGTGCGGCATCGTCGTGGAGCCCGAAGACATCGACGGCTGGTGCGCGAGCGCCGACATGCTGCTGCGCGATGACGCGACCCGCGCCCGCATGGGCAAAGCGTCCCGCGCGTACGCGGAGGCGAACTTCGTGCTTGAGAAAGTCGGCGACCGCTTCGAAGACGTCTTGGCGGCCGCAGGCGCACTGGCGCCCCGTTCCACCTCCGTCCCCGCGCCCGCTGTCCGGCTGGCCGAAGGAGCTGACTCATGACGACCCCCACCGGTATCGGCCCCAAGCCCGTGCTGCAGCAGCCGAAGGTCATCTACGCCCAGGGCGCGGTGCGTCCGTGGGAGGATGCGAAACTGCACGTCACCAGCGAAGCCGTGCAGCGCGGCATGAACGTGTTCGAGGGTCTCAAGGGCTTCTGGCAACCGGACGGACGCTTCGGCCTGCTCGCCATGCACCGCCACTGGGTGCGCCTGAAGAAATCGGCGGCGCTGATGCACATGCCGTTCGACATGAGCTTCGACGACTTCGACACTGCGTGTCACGACCTCACCGCATGCCAGCGCGAACCAGGCCGCAACATGTGGATCCGCGCGACGCTCTATCTCACCGAAGGCCACTGGGGCATCGGCGACAAGACTGACCTCGTGCTCGCCGCCTATCACTATCCGATGGGTGCGCCCGCGCGCATGGCGACGGGCGTGTCCACATGGCGGCGCGCCTCCGACAACGCGGTGCCGTCGCGCATCAAGTCGGGATTCAACTATCTGTCGGCGCGCTTCGCCAAGATCGAAGGCCGTTCGCGCGGCTATCCGGAAATGATCCTGCTGAACGACGCGGGCCGTGTGGCGGAGTTCATCGGCTCCGGCATCGTGGTCGTGCGCGACGGGACGGTGCTGGCGCCGCCCGCCAGCGAAGGCGCGTTCGAGAGCATCACCATCGACATCATCCGCGCGCTGTGTGCGGATCTGTCGATCCCGTTCGTGATGCGTCCGATCGAACGCACCGAACTGATCATCGCCGACGAGATCGCCGCAGTCGGCACGCTCAACGACATCACGATCATCGGCGCCATGGACGAACGCGCGATGGGACCGTCACCGGTGCTGAGCCGTATTCTTGAACGGTATCTGGCAGCGTGCGAGGGCAAGGCGTCGCATCCCGCCATCGATCTGACGTTCCGCACCGCCGCGCCTGAGCGCGCCACAGCTTAGATTTTACTGGAGCGCGGACGTCGCGTCCGCATGCGCTGTTGGGGGCGAGGCATGGACGAGGACGTCCGTGCCCCCGCTCTTACATTCCGCCAGCAGACTCGCTGATCAGCCGATCGCCGAAATAGAGGATCTTGTCGGCGGCTTCGGTGCCGTCGTCGTACTGGCTGACGATCTCTTCCGGCAACGGCGCGAGGTCCGATGCGCGCGCATAGTCGCGCATCGTGGTGCCGGTGGCGCGGGAATCCACATTCCGGGCGCCGCCGTGCGCGACGACATCATCGAGATGCACCGTGCGGAAATCGATCGAGTAGCGCGCCACGTCCGTGGTGTTCTGCACCGTCTCGTGCAGCTGCGCGCCGGCGAACACGATGAGACCACCGGGGGGCGGCAGGTAGCGCAGCGAGATGGGCTGCAGATCCTGCTGCGGCTTGGGCTGCTCGCGGGTGTCCTGCTTCACGTGCTGCGCGGCGGTGGCGCGGTTCTTCGTGTTCCATTCGTAGTAGTTGTAGATTTCCGAGTTGTTGGCCACCGGCTCCTCGAAATAGCGCGGGTAAAAGCCCATCGCGTTATCGGGATGCAGCGGATAGATCGGCATCCACCAGTTCAACTGGCACATGGGCGCCGAATACCAGGTGTCGCGGTGCGGATGGAACGCATAGGCGATACCCGACGACAGAAAGTCCGCCGGATAGGCCGAGCGCATGCGCGGTACATCGAAGTAGAGCCGGTCGAGATCGACGCCGCGCTCCGCCATGATCTGCGGCAGTAGCTTCTTGCATTCGGGGTGATGGATGAAGCTCGGCTTCAACTTGCCCAGCACGCCGGCCACGTCTTCGGCAGTATGATGCTTGTGCAGCTCGCGCGGATCGTGCGGCGCGAATGTGGTTTCCAGCATCTCGCGGGCCAGCGCGACCAGCGCCCTGGTGCCCGGCGTGGGCGAAAAAATGAAGATGTCGCCGCCGTAGATGCGCGCCCGACGTTCTGCGTCACTCAGGTCTGAATCGAAGAAAACCGAAGACATGTTCCCTCCCGAGGACACCACGGACGCCACCCGAATTGGGGGCCGCCCGCCTAGTACAGCATGCTCGCAAATCCGTTAAGAAGATAGAACGGATTTACCGCTGTACTGACGACAAATCGCCTGCGGCGCAAGGGTTTGCGCTTGCGCGGGCGCCCGAACGAACGGACCTATGCCGGATGCGGATACTCTGGGTCACGCGCGGAAGCGCCGATGCTTCCGCCAATGCAGGCGACACGATCTACGACCGCAGGATCTGCGGCCTGCTGCAGCAGACGCACACGGTCGAAACACTGGCGGCGCCGCGTCGCGGGCGCATGGCGCAGCTGACGCGCGCGGCCCTGCATGTGTCGGCGCCTGAGACCTTCGCATTCGACCTCCCCGACACGGTCACGCGGATCTGTCAGACGACAAAAACGCACCGGCCCGAAGCGATCGTCTTCTCGCACGAGCATCTCGATCAACTCGCCACAGCGGTCCGCCGCCGGCTTGGCGACGCGGCGCCGGCGTTCGTGACCATCCGGCACAACATGACGAGCGATGCCATGGCGTCGATCCTGGCCGACGTGCCGCCAGCGGCCGCACTCTACCGCGCGCTGGCACAGCGGCAGGAGCGCCCCGCGCTTGGATCGGCATTGTTTGACGAGATCATCGTGCTCTCCGTCCGGGACCGCGACATGGTCGCCCGCCTGTCAGGACGGCGCGACGCCACACTGGCGATGCCGGGTGCGCCGCCGCCGCTGTCGCTGCAGCCGGACGCCGCTGTCAAACGCGACCTGCTCTTGCTCGGCACCTACGACTGGTTCCCGAAGGCGCACGGCCTGCGCCATTTCGCCCGCGAGATCACGCACACCCCCCTGCCCGGCGTGACGCTGCACGGTGACGCCGGTATCCCGTCCGCGATCGCCGCGCAGCTGGGGATGGCGCCAGTGGCGGACCTCGACCTCACGGCGGCCATCCGCTTCGGGGTGATCACGGATCGCTTCACCGCCGGGCACAAGCTGAAGACCGCCGCCTATCTGATGCAGAACTGCGCGGTGGTGTCATTCGCGGATGTGATCGACGACTTTGCCTCCATCCCGCATGCGCAGCGCTGGATCCACCGCGTGCGTTCCACCGACGACATCGCGCCGATCATGGCCGCGATGGCCGCGCGTCCGCACATCGATGTGCACGCGGAGCTTGTGGCGTTGAAGGCCCATATCGCCGACGCGCTCGCGTGGCGCACAAGCGCCGCATCCGTCGCAGCCGCCATCGAGCGGGCGGTGCGCGGCGCCCGCTAGATCACGCGGCGCCGAACCTTCCGGTTTCCACGCTCGCGCCGAAGGGTTTGAACGTCGACTTGCGCACCACCGCCCCCGCCATCAGCAGAGTCAGGAACGCCGCCTGCGGCACCACGAGGCTGCCATCCAGCACCAGGTACTGGAACAGGATCGCGGCGGCGATCAGCGCCGAGCGCGTGGTCTGCCACACGCAGGTGAGCAGGAACGCGGAGAACGTGATGAAGCCGAAGAAGCCGTAGTCCACCGACAGTTTCAGCCAGCCGGCGGCGAAGCCATCGTTCACGTAGCCTTGCAGATAGGAATCGGTTGTCCCCGGACCGGATCCGAACAGCAGCGTCAGGGGCGGCTCGGTCAGGAAGCGCTCGAACACCTGCTGGCCGAGGACGAAGCGGAAATAGGCGCTGGAGTTCGGGTTGCTGAATTCGGTGAGGCGGTTGGTGAAGAGTTCGAGGTTGAGCTGCTTGGCGAAGATGGCAAGCAGCAGCGGCACCGCCACCATCCCTGCGACCGCCCACGGCAGATACCTGTTCTTCGCCATGAGCATGAGCAGCGGGATGCGATAGAGTTGCGCGCACGACACGATGCCATTGATCGACGCCAGAAAGCCATGATTCTGCATGAGCATAGCCGACTTGGTGCCGGCCAGATGTGCCCCGGCAGAGATGCCGACCCCCTCCTCCTCTTTCGCCAACCGGACAAGGGTCATCGCATCGTCATCTTCCGCCA
>JANNVF010000336.1:0-4074 GCA_031414315.1 Hyphomonadaceae bacterium
GAAGTCGCGCGGCGGATCGCCGTCGAACGGTTCGTAGTTCGCCCACCGCTTCGGGGCCGGACGCGTGAACCGGTCCAGCACGAACGCCACAAGCGGCCAGCGATCGCGCGGCGTCGCGCCCATCTGGACCATCGTCTCGACCAGACCCGCCGCGCAATGCACCCACGGGCCACGGCGGCGATCATGGCGCCGGTTCTGCGTGAACCAGCTCGCATGGACGTTCGCATCATGGATGCGCTTGCGGTAGAGCGTGTGCGGCACGCGCACGAAATCCCCCTCGCGGGCGATGCGCGTCAGCCAGACGTGGTCCTGGGCGTTGCCGCCATCTTCATCGACAATGAGCCCGGCGCGCGCGATGGCGGCGCGGCGGATGACGCCGCGCAGCGCGGTATGCAGCAGCCGCTCAATGTAGTCGCGCATGCGGTCGATGGCGGGACCGCTGAGCCCTTCATGCCGCTCCACGCCGCGCTTCCTGCCGAACCATTCCAGGTCCGCGAAGGCAAGCACGGCGGAGGGGTCTGCATCGAGCGCGCCCACGAGACGCGCGAAGTATTCGGGATGCAGCACGTCGTCCTGCTGGAAATAGCAGAACAGCTCGGTGTAGGCTTCGCCGATCAGCGTGTTCATCTGGCGCACCCAGCCGAGCGCGGTATCGCGGATGATGATGGTGAAGCGAGGATCGTTGGCGACGTCTGCGCAGGCATCGGCAGTGCGCTGGTCGGCGCCATCGACGGACACCTGCACCTTGAAGTCGGTGAACGTCTGCGCCTGCAGCGAGCGCAGCGCCTCGCCGATATACGCCCAGCCCTTGTAGACCGGCATCGCCACAAACAGACGCACGCCCATTCCGGTCTCCGCGCGCCGCCTACTCCTCCAGATCCCCCTCCAGCACCGTCATCGTGAAGTGCCAGCAGAGTTCGCCGTCCTCGTCGTCGCGCGAGAGCACGCCGGCGAATTCCTCGCCGATGTAGACTTCGGCGCTGTCCTTCTTCTGCGGTCTCGCCCGGATGGAGAGATTGGGCGTGCGGAATCGGCTTTTCAGATAGTTTTCCACGCGCGCGCGTTCTTGCGGATCCAAAAGACTGCTCCTGAGGCTAGCCGAGGCGATGGTAGAAGCGTACCCCGCCCTCACAAGTCAAGAAATTGGCGAGTCAGGACCCGGAGCCGTCAGGCTGCGGCATTGAAGGCGTGGACATCGGCCGCTTCGGTGACGATGACAGTGACGCGCTCCCCGTCGATCGCGATCTCACCGCGCGCGATGGGGTGGTTGTTGGCGAGGATCCAGACCTGGTCGTCAGCCCCCTGGCCGAGCTGTATCACCGCCCCCCGGCCCATTTTCAGGAGCTGGTGCATGGGCAGGGTACAGCGGCCGAGGATGACGCTCAGTTCGATCTCGACGTTGTGGACCTGACTTTTCGTAACCACCTGGGCCTCTTATCTGAGACCCACACATCACCTTGAAGGGTTTAGCAGACGTGAACGACGCGCCGATCGGGTGGGCGGTTTCCCCCCGGACCGTGGACTATCCGGTGGCGCTCGCCGCCATGGAAGCCCGCGCCGCTGCCATCGCGGAGGGCCGCGCGGAGGAGCTTGTCTGGCTGCTGGAGCACCCGGCGCTCTACACGGCGGGTGTCACCGCCAAGGAATCCGACTTGCTGGAGCCCGCCCGGTTCCCGGTCTACCGCACCGACCGGGGCGGCCAGTTCACCTACCACGGCCCCGGCCAGCGGGTGGCCTACGTCATGCTCGATCTGAAGAAGCGCGGCCGGGACGTGCGCGCCTACGTCCAGGACCTGGAGGGCTGGGTGATTGCCGCGCTCGACCGTTTCAATGTGGCCGGCGAGACCCGCGAGGGCCGGGTCGGCGTTTGGGTCCAGCGAAAAACCCCTGATGAAACAAGGGAAGACAAGATCGCCGCCATTGGCGTGCGGGTGAAGCGCTGGGCCACGTTCCACGGCGTTTCGCTGAACGTGGAGCCCGATCTTTCGCATTTCTCGGGAATTGTGCCCTGCGGAATTCGCGCCCACGGCGTCACCAGTCTCGTGGACCTCGGTTTGCCTGTGAGTATGGCCGATGCGGACCGCGCGTTGCAGGACGCCTTCGAGGAAGTCTTCGGCCCCACCCGGCCCGCCGCCCCACCGCTCTGACCCCCGGCCTGTGAACGGGGTGACGCGGACGCGGCAAGGTCGCGCCGGGGCCGGATTTTCGACACCGACTGGGACTGACCTGTAGACATGACAAAGAAGCAAGATCACCCGATCCAGCGGAAGCCCGCCAAGCCCGACAAGTTCGGCGCCAAAGGCGGCCACGCCGACGCGCGCGGCGATTTCTACTACGACGAACTGATGACCCCGCAGCCCGACGCCCTGCGCGAATACCACCGCTCGCAGCTGCTGAAGCCGATGAAGCCAGCGGGGAAGAAAAAGCCGTAGACGCCCGCCCTTCCCCGCATTCCGGGACTCCCGACGCGCTGAACAGACGCTTTTCTGCGATGCCAGAATAATTCGTTGCACTTGAGCGCAGTGAATGTCAGTGTCTCTCCATCGCCTTGGAGGGATGCGCCCATGTCCGGAACCATCAGTACGCTTGAAGCCAGCGACAGCCTGCTCGTGCTCGGGGAAACGTTGCGCCCCCTGCTGACCAACGCCATGGGATCGCCCATCGAGATCTTTGATACGCGCGGCCCGGCCAACGCCGGCCCGCCGCCGCATACCCACGACTGGGATGAGTTCTACGTGGTGCTCGCCGGAGAGCTTGAGGTGCGCCTCGATGGCGGCGCGCCGCACATACTGCCGAAGGGCGCCGCCGCGCACATTCCGGCAGGCACGGTCCACAGCTATCGCAACGTGAGTGACGACACGCATTTCCTCACGATCGTCACCAAGGGCAACGCCGACAAGTTCTTCCACGAAATCGCCGCCGAGGTGGAGATGAACCCACCGGACATTCCAGGCGTCGTTCGCGTCGGTCAGGCCCACGGAATCAAGTTCGTTTGAGTGGGACTCGCGCCTACGAGAGCCCGAAGCGTCAGGCGCAGGCCGCCGCGACGCGCGAGGCCATTCTCGAAGCCTTCGCCCAGCAGCTTTCAGAGCCGGGCCGCGACACGCTCTCACCCAGCGAAGTCGCGGCCGCGATCGGCGTGTCAGTGCGGACGGTGCACACGCACTTTCCCAACCATCAGAGTCAGATCATCGGTCTCGCCGAATATTTCGACTCCCGGATCTATCCGGCGGGCGTCGTCGTGGCGGCGGGGCCCGACGACCTGCCGCGCTATTTTCGCGACATCCACGCAATGGCGCTGGCCAACCGGCTGTCGTGGATCGTGGCCAACAATGCCAACATCTGGGGCGAAGTGCGCCAGCAGCGCCGCGCCGCGCGCCTCGACGCCATCCGCAGCGCGATCAAGGCCATCGGCGCGCCGGCGCGCGACACCGAGGACGCCACCGCCATGCTGCTTGGCCTCTCGGGCGCGGACGCATCCTGGCCGATGCACGACCTCTACGGCCTGCCGCTCGACCGCATCCCCGACGTCATCGCCACGACGGTCGGGCTGATTGTGCAGCGGTTGCAGGGCATCGCGGCGAAGCGCGAGTCAGGCAAGGGCTGAGCGCCAACGTACCGTCACGCGGCGAATGGTGGCGATCAGCGGAAGCTGATCGTCACCGCCGTGCGCCGGTTGAGCGGATCGCGGACGCCGTCGACCGTCGTGTGCGCGAGATCGGTCTCGCCTTTCGCCTGCGTGCTGATCAGGTCGCCGACGATCCCGCGCGCCACCAGGGCGTCGCGCACGACGCCGGCGCGGCGTTCCGACAGGCGCTGGTTGTAGGCGTTGGGGCCTGACGTGTCGGTATGCCCGACGAGCATGACCGCCGAGACGCTGCACACGCGTGCGCGCTGCACCGCCGTGTCGATGGTCTCGATCGCGGCCTGGTTCAGATTGTGGCGGTCCCACTCGAAGTACACGATGAAGTCCGTGGCCGGACACGCGACCGGGGCCGGCGGCGGGGCCACTTGCGGCGGCGGCGGCAGCGGTGCGGGCGGCAGCGGCGCCGCGGCGGCGACCGGCGCGGCGCG